>CAMZKG010000300.1 GCA_947311105.1 uncultured Saprospiraceae bacterium | reverse complement strand
TGGTACCTAAAGATGTGCTGATGATTGGACGAAATAATTATAAATACGGATTGAATAATGGGGAAGTAGTACAAATAAAACGTTTGACGGGAAAAGTGACCGATAGAGCAGGTCTTAAATTCATTCAGGCGGTCATTGAAGTAAAAATTAATGATGAAACCACCACTTATCAAGCCTACATCATAGAAAACTTTTTGTTGGCCGAAAAGCCTAGCTTGAGTCAAGAAGAGGAAAAGAACTTGTACGTCGATTTTGTCATGCGTATGAAGAGCAAAGGGGTAAAAGAAAATTCAAAAGAATTTACAGAAACCTTGATGGTGGATCCTTTTATCAATGCCCTACGTGTGCGATACGGATATGCGACCACTTGCCACAAGGCACAAGGGGGCGAATGGACCAATGTGTATATCGTTTTTGAAAATTCTTTTTTCTATATCTTGCAAAAACCTATGCAGTACAGGTGGGCTTATACGGCTATTTCTCGGGCTTCTGAAAAGTTGTATTTATTGCAAAATAGGTGTATTTATTGAGGGTTTAAGGGGTTTAAGGGTTCATGGTTATAGTAATATTTTTTCAAACTGCGGTTATCAATAAATAATTCAAAAATTAAGGCTAAGAAAAAACAAACAAAATAGGACTAAGAGAAAACTGATTTTTTGTTTAATCATCATGTATTTATTTGCATGAAAAAAATCAGTATTATGGAGTTAATTCTAAATACTTTCGGAACTTATCTGACCAAGGATTTGGATGGGTTTGTGGTCATACATAAAGATGGCAAACAGCGGATAGATCCTAATAAATTAAAAAGTATCAGCATCGGCAAAGGTGCTCAAATCAGTAGCGATGCGGCTTTATTGGCGATAGAAAAACAAATCGATGTCTTTTTTGTGGATCGCTCGGGCTCTCCTGTGGGGCGTATTTGGAGCAATCGTTTTGGCTCTATTTCTACGATACGGCGACATCAATTGGACTTTGTTTTTTCTGCGCAAGCAGTAGAATGGATAAAGGATATCATGATCCAAAAGATTGATAATCAGATCGCTATGTTGTTTTCTTTGCAACTTGACGATGTGGTTTTGAATCGCAAAATATCAACTTATATCAATCGGTTGAGAGATTATCAAGATAAAATAAAACATCTCGAAGGCGAGGTAATCAGCGATATCGCCCCTACGCTACGTGGATGGGAAGGCGCTTCCGCAAGAAATTATTTTGAAGCCATCAATTTGGTGCTTCCCGAATATTATCAATTTAAAACTAGAAGCCAACATCCTGCGATGGATATTTTTAATGCACTGCTGAATTATGGATATGGTGTACTATATGGCAAGGTTGAAGGGGCTTTGATAAAAGCGGGAATTGATCCGTATATTGGTGTATTTCATCGTGATAATTATGCACGTCCTGTTTTGGTGTTTGATGTGATAGAAAAATTTAGGGTGTGGGTAGATTATGTTGTCGTAAGACTAACCATGCAGATGGCGATACAAGATGAAAGTTTTAGTCAAAAAGAAGATGGCTCGGTGTGGTTGGAAGCCCTGGGCAAAAGGATTTTGATACAATCTCTAAATGACTATATGGATGAAGTGATTCTTGTAAAAGGGATGCAACGTAGCCGCAATTATCAGTTGATTTTGTTTGCACAAAATCTTGCACAATTATTTTTAAATTCAAAATCTTAATTATGTTGATGGCAGGAAAAAATATCAGACAAAATCAAGACCCTTTACAGGATGTAAGTGTCCAACAATTGAGTGCGGCCATTCGAAATCCTAAGCCGCATATCAAAAATTTGATTACTCAATTGCGTGCGGTACAGGCTATCGACCCAAAGCGCTATCGACAGATGAAGGTTCAATTGCCTTATGTCACGTGTGGCAAATTTAATCCACGATATCGAAAAACCGAAAATTTTGGTAATATCGAAAATTTTATTGTGGATATTGATCACCTTGCGGAAAAAGATAAAAGTATTGCGGGGGTTAAAGCGGATTTGTCGAAAGACCCACGGGTAGAGATGATATTTACATCACCAAGTGACAATGGGCTCAAAGTCTTTTTTAGGCTCAAAGAAAAATGTTATGATCCCAAACAATATTCTATTTTTTATAAAATATTTGTCCAAAAATTGGCTCAAGATTTTCAATTGGAGCAAGTCGTAGATGCGAAAACGTCTGACGTGACTAGGGCGTGTTTTGTGAGTATTGACCCAGATGTATATTACAATCCAACCCCTGAATTGATAGACATGAAAAGCTATGTGGATTTTGACAATCCTTTTGAAGTAAGGCAATTGGAAAAAGCTCAGCGTGTTTCCCAAAAAACAACGGCACCGTCATCGGCTAGCCCTGAAAAACCGTTGACCGATGACTTGTTGGATGAGATTAAGAGAAAACTCAATCCCAACATTCGTAAAAAACCACAAAAGCAGGTCTATGTACCCAAAGAGCTGGAAAATATCATTGGGCTGATCAATGAAAAGATGCAATCCTTTGATATAAATGTAAAATCCATCAAAAATATCCAATATGGAAAACAATTTGTGTTTAGTATTTCGGAAGTAAAATGGGCAGAAATCAATGTTTTTTATGGAAAAAAAGGTTTTCGTGTGGTCAAAAGCACCAAATCTGGTAGCGATTCAGAACTAGCAGATGTTTGTTTTACCATTTTGTGTGATTTGTTTTATTAATATCTAAAACCTGTAATAATGAATGAAAATCCGTCAAATAGCTTACTCGAACGAGCCAAACAAGCGCTAGACCATAAAGATTTTGCGCAAGCGTCTGCGATGTACCAAGAAGCAAATGCAGCACATCCCGATAGGATGACCGACTGGAATTTGTGGGGATGGGCAAGAGCCTTGTATAAACTAAAAAAGTATCAAGAAGCACTCGATGTATGCCGTATTGCTTATAAAAATTTCCCTAAATTTAGCCCTATTCATACGGTCTATGCTTGGTCTATTTACCACACGGTAATAACTAAAACAACAAAAGATAAGCATGTTATTTTGAAGGCAGCCCAGGCTATAGTCAATTTATCACCCATTGAAGATGCCTATGGGCCGAGTATGAAAACACTGTTTAAGGTAACGGAATATTTTGTCAAAAATAATGATTTTGCGCAAGCCCTACATTGGATAGATAGAATCCCTATCTCGGACTTGTCCACGGATATATTTGCATTTAAAACAGCTGATGGCAAAAAAGTAGAAATAGCATCGGACAAGGAAAAATATTTTGCACTAAAATCAAAATCTCAGCTTAAACTAAAGCGATTTGACGCATGTATAGAGACTTGTCAAAAAGGCTTAGAAGCTATTTCAAAATTTCATTACAATAATAATATTTGGTTTCGCTGGAGGATGGTCGCCAGCTATATTGGTCTAAAAAAATGGGATGAAGCCAAGAAAGTATTAGAGGACATTATGAAGAAGAAAGACGATTGGTTTTTCAAAGATGCGATGGCGGAGATACTGATTGGTCAGGACAAAAAGAAAGAAGCTTTGCCATGGTTGGCGGAAGCGGCTCTTGCATACGGCGAAATTGATAAAAAAATAGGCCTATTCAAAAAAATGACTCTACTCCTAGATAAAATGAACCAAGTGGAAATGGCTAAAAAACATTTACAATTAGTATTGTCTATTCTTAATACCAATCAATGGAATGTCCCAGATAACATGGCACAATTGGCTCAAAAATATAATCTCGAAGATAACGCAACGGGCTATCGAAAATTAGTGGGCCCATTGAAAGCAGACTGGACAACGCTTAGTATGGTGGGCAAGCCCTTAAAAAAAGGAGAAATTCAGCTTATCTTACCCAATGGAAACGCAGGATTTATCAAATCTGGCAAAAAGACCTATTATTTTAAGATGTCCGACACGGAGGAAAAGACGCTAGTGAAGGGGCAAAAAGTACAGTTTTTGCTCAAATCGGGATTTGACAAAAAGAAAAACAAAGCTACGGAAGTGGCTTATCGAATCAGTAAAATCAAGTAACCATGCCTAGAAAAAAGCGACCCAAAATTAGCCTTGCGGAAAAACTACGCAAGATTAAGAAAGCGGGGATTGAAAACAAGCAAAAGCTAAATCACGTCGTACCGGGTATCGACGACATACCCGAATTGAATGAACGTATCGCTATGATACTCAACGTATTTGAACACCACAAAATCAAACGAAATACCATGCTATTTTTTGTAATGTATGACATCGAAGACAACAAAGTACGGACCCATATAGCCAAATACCTAATCAAAAAAGGGTGCGTACGCATACAAAAATCCATTTATATTGCGGATCAAAAACCAGCCATATATCGCGAGATACACGACACGCTGCGAGAAGTCCAAGATATTTATGACAATAAGGACAGCATCATATTGGTGCCGATATCGACCGATGAAATGCGAGCGATGAAAATCATTGGAGAGAATATCGATTTTGACATGAGTTTAGGGAATAAGAATACTTTGTTTTTTTGAAATAAATGACGTATATTTGCGATATGAAAGAAGGAGGCAATATGTACCTTTTTGGGGTAAAAGATGTAATTTTGGGTGGCAATAGCTACGCTACTCGTTGTATATCAATTACTTACAAAAAGGGCTATTGAATTGGGTAATCCATTAGAACAAGGATTAAGACTCTTACAACCCCAATAGGGGATATTTTTTAAAAAAATTGAATTGGGTAATCCATTAGAACAAGGATTAAGACCCAATAGGGGATATTTTTTAAAAAAGGAGGATGAGATTGAATTGGGTAATCCATTAG
>CAMZKG010000299.1 GCA_947311105.1 uncultured Saprospiraceae bacterium | reverse complement strand
CGACCGATCCCGCAGGGTCGGGTGCGGCAGCGGCCGAAGGGAGAGAACGGCGGTAGCCGCTACAACAGAGCTTCTAAATATCAAGCACCTTCAAATTTTGCCTTAATCAAGGAAGACGTTGGAGGCGTGGCAGGCTACGTCGGAGTATTGTTTTTTTACCGAACCATTGTTTTCTGGCATCATCTTGCAAATGAATTTGCAAGGCCGTATAAAAAAAGGGTATAGCCACGCGGCTATACCCTTTTGTATGGTATGAAGAAAAAGTTACTGAATAATCAATTTCTGAATATTTAGTCCTTTTTGCGTTTGTATTTTTACAAAGTACATACCCGTAGAAAGTTGATTGGTATGTAGTGTGGTAGATTGTGAGCCAACACTTAAACGAGTAGGAGTACTTGCCATGATTTTTCCGTCAAGGCTAACAATCGAAATGGTCGCATCTTGATTCAAATCACTTTGAATGTGTACATTGATGAAATCCCCTGCAGGATTTGGGCTTACTTCAAATCCAATGGATGGGTCATTTGCGTCCGTAACATCAACCGTCAGATTACTATTGACAATAGTGCCTTTTCCAGGAGCTTTTGCGCAAGCTTGATCTCCTTCACTTGAAGAAACACAAGCTTCGGTGTCATAGTTAAGCATATCCATAAATTCGACATCATCAATAGACCAAATGACACTTGCCACGTCTTCGTCATCGGCGCCAGATGCAAAGTAAAAGCGAACATTAAAGTTTTGGCCAATGTAGTCGGATAAGTCAATCATGGTTTCGATGTAGCCTGCGCTGTCAGCAGCAGGGCTAGTCCCCCAAAATGCTTTTTGGTTAGGAATGGCAAAAGTAGAATAGTCGACCTTGCCAGTATAGTCATTACGAAACATCAAGTCACCTGCATCATGCCAAGATAGTCCATTGTCAGGGGACAATTGAACGATTCCTCCATCTTCGGCAGGCTTAGTGTCGTAGCGCTGATAAAAACGAAGAATAGGCTTGGTACCACTTATTGCTATTGGATCTAACAGGAAGAGCGTTTGGCGAGACGCTCCAACCGCGCCTTCAATGAAGAAAGAACTAGAACCACTGTGCGCATAGCCCAAAAGACTACTGGCATCCCAATCCCAATAGTTATCACTACCTTCAATAGACTCTTGATTCCATCTATCATCATTTGCTTCTAGGTCATCATGCCAAAGACTGGTGGACTTGTTGGATGCATCAGTAGATAATTGATAGGTGATGGTGACTTCAGATTGGTCTGACATATCACCTAAATCAAAAGAAATGACTGCTCCAGAGACAGCAGGAGTTATAGACGCAGACCCTTGGACAAAGTCGGTGCCATCAGGAATCATATCCGTAACCGTTACGCCTGTTAAGTCACTTCCTTTGTAGTTAGCAACTTTTAGGGTGACGTCGATGACATCTCCTGCATCAATCAGTGGGGTTACTTCTTTGGTGATTGCCAAATTCATGCTACAAGCTGCGGGTGTGCTGTAGTCTTCCTTTCCATCGTTGCGGTTATCGGGATCTCCTTGCGAAGCATTGACCCCCAATCCACGTCGTGCAAAAGCCTGCCAAATCAAACACTGGTTGGCACCATTATTATTGGCAACATCTGCTGCTAAGATAGCATCACGGCCATCAATAAATCCAGGATTACAAGCTTGTAGTTTCATGCCATCAATGACCAATTGTATGGCGATGTTGTTTCCTTTATTTCCATTGGTGATGTCATCGCTGTATCCATATTGGTCAACTAAGAGCCAATACATATCCCATAGGCAGGCTGCCCATACTTCTCCAAGTGGGTGCGGCGCAGTGGTGTTGAACACATCATAATAAGTAAGAGGGTTGATGGACATATCCGTAGAATAAGGAAATCTACGGATTCCTGTACCATTGACGCCTGCAGCAGTCGCATAATTGCCTATTCCCCTTGGCTCTACACCCGTATCTGTTGATTTGGCAGAAGTCACAAGCGTGAAAAAATCACTCCATCCTTCGCCCATTTGTTCGTCATTGAATAGGCAAGCAGAGTTTTGTCCACCTCCTGTTAAGCGAATCGAAATACCATGTCCATACTCGTGAGCCATAATGCCGTTGTCAAAGTCACTATCCAAGGAGTCGGGTCCACTACTGGTGCCTTTCACTAAAGACCCCGATACAGGGCCATTTGCGACCGCACCTTTGATGAGTCCCCCGTCAGAGCTGCTAATCATGACTAAAGGAATGTTTACTTGGCCAGCAAGGTTGGACGGAGCCGTCATGTTGATTGTTCCGCTTTGAAAGTTAGCGATAATCAGGCCTTTGGCACCTGCATTTTGGGCATTGATTGCCTTTTCTGCAAAGGTACAATTACCTCTATCTACTAAAGCAATTTTGTCGGTTAGGTCTTGATCCGTGGAATAACATCCTTCGGTTGGGTTTTGTGTACTCTGGTCGTGTACTAGTACGATGTCGCCAGTTACAGCCGTATTAGAAAGGGCTAGGCCAAAATCTGCACTACCCGTAGAATACAATCCTGTAATACCCGCAGGACTTAGAATGGTTAAATCTCTAGCTCCCTGTCCGACCCACACGTACATCTGCATTCTGCCGTTGAGTCCATCCGTCGGGGCTGAAAAGTTGGCGTTATTTGTACCACTCCCATCTTGACCTTGAGCCAATACATAGTCATTGGCTTTATAGGCTGGTGCATGATAGTTTTTAGCTTGGAAATTACCAGCATCTTCATCAAATCCGTAGCGATAAGTAAAATCGTGCATGAAGTTGTTCATGTAGAATAAATTTGTCACAGCAGCATCTCTGTTTAAAGACGCTTCGTTATTGATGTCATACGGAAAATCAAAAGTCAATGAAGCACCGCCATCAGGCTCATCTCCAGCCGATACTCCAGAATTATCTAAGTCAAGATAAGCATGTACATTGTTACCACGGGTAATGGTATATTCCGCACCATCTTGACCATCGGTATCATGCCAGCCATAAGGAGAAGCGTTTAGGTCTGCGGGGTCTGTAAGTAACTGCCGTGGACCATAGATAGGACCTTCGATAGTGTACGGAAAGACATTATACGAAGCGCCGTCTGCACCCGCCCTGTTTTGGGTCGCGGTATGCTGGTGATTTTCGTCTATACAGGTCGTGCTATTTTGTCTTGTGAAAGATTGACGGTCAAAAGAACAATGAACCGTCATGCTTCTTTTTTCCAAGACTTTTCCGGTAACGGCATCTACTTTAAAAGACCATAAGTCCCCTTGATTTATCGGTTGCACCATAATGTCCCAAGCTAGGTTAAATTGATCTCCTTGCGGAAAATAGCTTAATTGACTAGTGATGTCAATTTGTGCAATATTCCCTTTGTCATAGCGGATGTAGTTGTTTTTTCGCTCCTTGATGGTTGGAATGAGTGCGCCTTTCGGCAAATCAAAACCTTTTAGTACGATTCTCAAGGCATCATCTGCTAGGATGCTAGGAGTGGCGGTATTGGTTCTGTCCGCAATGTTTTTGTAAAAATGATTATTAGCCATCAACACTTTTCCGGAAGGTAAAATGCTAATATTATAGATGGCATTATAAAGTTCGATGCCGTGACTGCGTTGGTTGTAATAAAGTGTAGTGACTTTATTGTGCTTTGTGTACACGTCGTTGACTAGAGCAATGTCTTGGATGTCCGTGCGTTGGAGCTGCCAATCCGCTAGATGTGTTTCCAGATATTGCTTCGAAATTTGCTCTGGATTAATTTGGGTGTTTTCTGCTTGCGCCAAAATAAAAAGGGGCAAAGACAAGAAAAAGAGTGTAAAATACTTTTTCATTCGCATGGTTTAAAGATTTTTTTGATGCACCAAAGATAGTTTTTTATCTTAGATGTTGCGCTTTGGATGTCTGTTTTTAACAAAAAATGGGTTGCTTTATTTAGTTTTGCCCTGAGTTTAACCAAAAAAAATGAAGATTTATGCGTATTATTCAGATTACCGACCTTCATATTGCTAAAGTTGGGGCTTCTACGATATTGGATATTGACGTATGGCAGAAGTTTAAAAGTGTTTTGGCGGAAGCAAAAAAAATGGAACCTGACCTGTTGGTTGTGACAGGCGATTTGTGCTACCAATCCGGTGAAACATCCATTTACCAGTGGATAAAAAAGGAACTTGACGATTCTGAATTAAACTATCAAGTCATAGCTGGTAATCATGATGATTCGACATTGATGGCGACGGTATTCGACCTGCCATTACGGAAGGAAACAGGAGAATGCTACTATGAGAAGCGATATGAGTCTGGAAAAATACTCTTTTTGGATTCCGCCAAAGCAGTTTTGTCGCAAGACCAGTGGGATTGGTTTTGTAAGGAATTGGCAGAAGAAATACCCATGATGATTTTTATACATCATCCGCCCCTGATTGCGCAAACGCCTTTTATGGACAACAACTATTGTTTTCAGCAGGCAGCACAATTTGCAGAAGCGCTTGCGCAAAAAAGCGACATCATCCCTGTTTTTTGTGGGCATTACCACACCGAGCGTATGGTGTCGGCAGCCCAATTTAATGTATTTATTACTCCATCGACGATGGCACAGATAGACCCCGAAAATCCAGAATATGCTTTGGGGCATTTGACGCCTAGTTTTCGGGTGGTGGATTGGGATGGAAAGCAGCTGGTGACTCGGGTTTGCTATCTTTTTGGAGATGGGGTGTTGGGTTAGATAAATCCACAACAAAAAGACCAACCACTCGTTCTACAGGAAAATCATTATTATCCTTTTGGAATGTCGATGGGTACCGAATTAAATAGATACACCAATCAAAATGCCGAAAATAGATATAAGTACAACTCAAAGGAATTGACAAGTGATTTTGACTTGAATTGGAGTGACTATGGCGCGCGGTGGTATGATGCTAGTGTGGGTCGGTTTACTTCGGTGGATCCGCTGGCGGAAAAGTACTCCTTCCAAAGCCCTTATGCTTATGCTACTAATAATCCTGTGTTGTTTCGGGATATTTTGGGGATGGGGGTGGAGACGATTATTGTAGGAGAGCAAGAGTGGAAGCCAGGTGAGAAGTACAATGGGGAAGATGAATTTGGCAAACAGGTATTTTCAACTTTAGAAACAATGAATTCAACAGAAGCAGGCAGTGAAGTTTTGAATGAGCTTGTAGCGTCAGATAATAATTATGTTTTTCTTAATGAGTCTGTTGGAGTTGATGGAGCGGCAGCTAAGTTTCATCCCAATGATGTTGGTGTTCTATCAATGGGGGGATTGATTTATGCGAAAGATTCTGAGTCTAGTCTTATCACCATCTCACATGAATTGTTTCATGCATATCAATATGAAAAGGCTGGCTTCTTACAGGCTTCAACATCTGTCGAAGTGGGAGCATATTTGTTTCAAGATGTAGTTGGGCTACAAGCTGGTGGTAGTGGTGGACACCTGTCTGCAAATTATCGGGGGCAACAATATGATAATGCACATGATAACTTGTTGTATACTGGGTTTAATTTACTTGATTATATGAAGATAAATCTTTTTTTTAAGGATAGTGGTCACAATGGCTCTGGGATTTATGATAATATTCCAATAAATTATAATCCTATCTTAGCTCCAATAAAAAAGTTTTTACCCGCTTTTAAATAATTAAGCATGAGACCTATTTTTATTACTCTTTGTTTTTTTTGGGTTTATGTAACTAGTTGCCAAACAGTAGTAACTCCAAATTCGACAGAAAAACAAGCAATATACACAAGTACAGCATATCCATTTTTGATGGAAGGAGTCTCTCAATCAATTACATTGCCTAACTCATTTCAAATATATAAAAAAGGTAAAGCGGTGGTATATCTGTTCTTAAGTGATCAAGGGAGAAAAGAAGGCTTTAGCATTGTTTTTTTAGATTTAGGTAAAGAAGATATTAAAAGGTTTTATGAGTTTTCAAATGCCCCCAAAAGGCTGGATATGTACCCGTTATATATTCAGCCATTTTTTCCTGTCTTTGAAAAGGAAATTGCAAAAATTAAAATTAAAAAAAAGAAAAATGCTAAAGTCTTAAAAGGGGAAAAGTATTATTATACTATTGTATATACCTTGGACTAAACTGCTGGTGTTGGTCTTATTCTCGTTTGGTAAATTCGATAACATATACCTTGTAGAATAAATACAAACTAAGCATGCACTGCGAGTCTGAGCTGCATTTAGCTGTAGGGTATCCTACGAGAGAGTCATGCAAAAACAACTAAGAAAAGTCAAGCACATTAGTCAGCGTATTCTTTTATCATCATCCAGGCTGTTCATTAGTGGTTTGTCGGAAGAGTTAATTTCTACGAGCATGCCAGAGTTGAACCTTGTCTGTTTTGTGGCTATTGCTCCTAAACCATAATTTTCGATTGATGGTATTATGAACATCTACGAACTATCTTATTGTAGCGGCTACCGCCGTTCACTCCCTTCGAATACTGCCGTATTCGCCCCTTCGGGATCGGTCGTTCACCCCTTAGAAAAGGGACTTATGAAAAAAAAAATATTTTATTAGCTTGGCCTGTGTATAGAGCACCAAGGTCGCAAGAAGCATGCAAAATTACCCTTTCGGAATGAACCAAGACAGCATTATGCCGTTAAATACAAGTACCGAGAATAGATTCCAATACAACGGTAAGGAATTAGAAAAAGATGGGGGGATTGACCTTAGTGACTATGGGGCGCGGTGGTATGATGCTGGGATTGGGCGGTGGACTAGTGTGGATCCGCTGGCTTCTGATTATTTTCCTTTGAGTCCTTATGCCTATGTAGGAGATAATCCGATTCATTTTTTGGATCCTGATGGTCGATTTAGAACAAGATTTGGTGCATGGCTTTATTCTGTATTTAATGGAGGAGATGTTAAAAAATCTACGGGTGGGAAAAGAGAACACAAATGGGTCGTTAAATCTGTTGTTGGTGATGGAAGTGAAGCGGGTTTGAGCATTGCTACATCTTGGAAAAGTTCGTCGGTAAAGGTTGGGGTTGAAACGAGTATCTCCGCTTCGTACTCTGTTGGGGAGTATTCTGAAAACGAAGATAATGGGAATAGAGGATTTGGAATTAATTTTGCAACAGTTCAGTCAAAATATACTCTTTACAAGTCGGATCAAGGGCTTGGTTATGGGAACGAGTACCTTGCAATAATAACCAATAGGCAAACAGAGAAACTTGGAATGCATGGTGCTGAATGGACAGGGACGTTTGCTTCAGGTAAGCTTGATAGTCCATTTTTTGACATTAAAGGGGCAGTTAAAGCAGTTTATGATTTTGATAAACAAAAATGGATTGATAGAGAAGAGTTTGGACTTGGAATGACGGGTCTGGAAGCTAAAATAATTAGGCAAGGTCAGCATGGAAAGTTTCGTTTTGGAATTCAAGAGGATTTTGGGAAAACACTTTTTCGAGGTGCTAGCGGTCAGGTTGAAGTGCGAAGTCAAATTTATTTTAAATGGTAATGTTTTTGAGATACTTTTGTAAACTTAAACAAATGATAATGATTTTTCCACATTTTGTGAATATTCCTGTTTTGGTTATGATATATCATTACATTTTACGTCTTAGGAATACACTTGATGTCTCGAATAAAAACGCATCTGCATTATTTTATGTTTTGAATAAGCTGAGTGATGAAAATGTGTGGTTTAGCGATTCCTATATGCAGGAACAATATAGAAAACGATACGATTTGTTGAAAAAAAAGAATCAAAGGTTGTTGGTTTGGGATAATTCTGGATACAATTTGTTTGAACAACCCAATATTATAACTTCACTTTTGTTGGAAAGTAATTATTACAACAACCTGATTCTTGAGTTTAATAAAGAGTCAAAGAGAGCAAATCATAGTTTTCTTGGAATCTTGTTGCTTGGGTTGCTTATGTTAGTTTTTAATGCACGTGGTTATCTTGAATATTTATTTATGTTTTTTCTTGATTTAAGTGACAAATTGTAGTGTCCCCCAAACTAAGACAGCAAGTTAAGACAAAAACCAATTAATTTTCCGTAATTGTTTTAGTGTCCCTGTTTTTAGAGCAATGGTTCGGTAAAAAATTAACTTGTCACGGACAAATTTCTCAAGCGACTATCATTTGCTATTCAAAAACGATACAGACCAGTATATTGTGCTCCCGAAGCTCAAACAGAATGAACGACCGATCCCGCAGGGTCGAGCACGGCAGTGCTCGAAGGGAAGAGAACGGCAGTAGCCGAGTGGCGGAAGCAGTGGAGATGCGTTTCTG
>CAMZKG010000298.1 GCA_947311105.1 uncultured Saprospiraceae bacterium | reverse complement strand
TTTAAATTTGGACTCCATCTCTTTTTTGTCAGGATGTTCTTTTTTTTGCAAAAGCTGGGCGATTTGCTTTTGATAAACGGGCATTCCTTTGAAGGCATCTGGACTCATCCAAGTTTCGATGACCGTGCCACCAAAATTATCGCTCAATAAGCCGATAGGTATTTTTAATTCTTGATGTATTTCTCGACCAAAAAAATAGCCTACTGCTGAAAATTGATTAACGGTCTCCGGTGTGCAAATTTGCCACTGACCTTCTGATATATCTTCAACAGGATTTTTAGAAATTTGGTGGGGCACTTCAAAGAGTCGGATATTTGGATAGTTAGCTTGTTTGACTTCTAGCGCACCATTGTTGGCTGCTTCCACAAACCATTCCATATTCGATTGTCCACCACAAAGCCATACGTCCCCAAAAGTAATATTTTTAAAGGAGATTGTTGAGTCTTGGCTCTGAATTAGTAAGCCATATTTTTTGCCAGTGGCATGCGGGGGGATAGTGAATTGCCAAGTTCCATTGGATGCATTAGTTCGATATGTCTGCCCATCAAAAATCATTTTGATGGTTGCTCCTTTTTTTGCCCAACCCCAGATAGGTACTTTGATATCTCGTTGTAGCACCATATTGTCTGAGAAAATTTTGGCGACTTGGAGTTGTCCAAAACTGAAAGTTGATAGCAGAAATAGGAATGTGCTGAAGAGATATTTCATAATAGGCTGCTAGAGTTTAAAGGAATCAGGATGTAAAAGATATTCTAAGAAATATTTTTTATTGGAGACCTTTTTAAATCGGTTTTCCCAAAGTGCATAAAACCGAAAAGAGACGGGAGTATTTTCTTCTAATTTTAATATCACGGCATACGAACTGGTGATGTCTGCACCTTCATCAGGTAGTTCAATTGTTTGCACAAAATCCTTTTTGTCAACTGCAATCGCCATGCCTAAATACGTATCCTTTTCGGCTTGTTTGTCTAAAGTAGCAAACACAAGTCGTTGATTATCATCGGTTTGTGTGTAAAGAGTGTCGCTATGTAAATTGACAATTCCTGTCACTAATTCTTCTCCACCTTGTAGTCCTTTTACGGTAACGGTACTTTCGTAAAAAGGTACGCCAGCATAAATGGCGATTTGATGATTGATTTGATAATCATGGTCACCAATCTTGAAATTTTGGTGGTTTAAATTAAAAATAGTACGAAGTGGGCCATTAGCCACCAACTCAAAACTACTCTTTTCTGGCTCTGCGATGCGATAGATTTTTTCTCCTTTCTTGATGGCGATGGCGCCCGCACCAAGAGAAGTTCCTACATGTAAAATGTCCATGCCCCATTTATCCAATTCATGATAATTTTGGCCATCAATACCCGCTTTTGCCAAGCTCAAATCGGGCACTTGCTTACCATAAATATCCATGGCATTTCGTTGGTCATAATAATTACGAAATCCTACGACGTCATTTTCCCAAGCAGGGCCTTCCATCTGGTAAAGCTCGGATGCTTTGAGTGAGTCAGTAGATTTTACGCGCAAGGCATTATAGCAACTATGGTGCGGTGGTTTTATTTCTGCAAAGGTAACGGCCGTTTTCGATGGATAAATTGGTTTTTTTTCTACCTTGTTGAAGGTCAGTGTCTTCGATTCGTTGGCTTTGAAATTAGCTATAAGAAATATTTCATCCCAATTTCCGTCTTTATCAAAATCATCTACTTGATAGGGTAGGGCTTTGCCATCCACCGTAATGGTGAAATTTTTGGGCAACCCTTTAACCCTTTCAGGCTTGATGACAATCGGCATGTTTAGAACTTGAACTCCTTTTGAGTTGTTGATTGTCAAAGAGATAGGTTCTTTTTCTTTGGTTTTGCAGGCTAGTAGGCTGGTTGCGAAAAGAAAAAATAGAAGATATTTAGTCATGATTAGTCAGGTTTTATCTGTGTTATACAAGTCCGCAATGACGGAAGATAATTATTTGAAAGCAACTCATCTGCTTCAATCTTCCCCCGCATGACTCCCCAAGGTAGCCAAAATTCCCCCATCGACATAAAGAATATGTCCATTAACGAAGTCCGAAGCTTTTGACGCAAGGAAAATGGCGGCGCCTTGGAGTTCTTCGGGATTGCCCCAACGGCGGGCAGGTGTACGCTTGACAATAAAATCATTAAAAGGATGTCCATCGACCCGAATAGGAGCAGTCTGGTCTGTCGCAAAATAACCAGGACCTAGCGCGTTGGCTTGGATACCTAATTTGGCCCATTCGTCAGCCATTTCTTTAGTAAGCATTTTGAGTCCACCTTTGGCAGCAGCATAGGCACTGACGGTATTTCTGGAGACTTCACTCATCATGGAACACATGTTGATGACTTTACCTTTGGCTTTTCGCGCAAGCATGCGTTTAACCACGTTTTTTGCCATAATAAACGGCCCAACTAAGTCAATATCAATCACTTGTCTAAAATCTTCAGCTTTCATCTCAAGAATCGGCACCCGCTTAATAATCGCTGCATTATTTACCAAAATATCAATCGGCGCCACTTCTTTTTCCATCAAATCTAAGGCGGCAATTACTTGCTCTTCTTTGGTGACATCAAAAACATAAGTTGCCACTTCAACTCCTTGGCGCGCATATTCCTTTTTGGCATTATCTAGCCTTTCTTGGCTTCTTCCGTTGACGATTATTTTTGCGCCAGCTTTCGCCAAACCTACTGCTATCGCCATGCCTAATCCATGTGACGCGCCAGTGACTAATGCTGTTTTTCCTGTTAGGTCGAATAATTGTATGCTCATTTTTTTTTTTTTTTTTTTTTTTT
>CAMZKG010000297.1 GCA_947311105.1 uncultured Saprospiraceae bacterium | reverse complement strand
CTGGTTGAGTCGCTTGTCCTTCGGACTTCGCTGGTTGAGTCGTTCGCTTCGCTCTCTAGTTGAGTCGTTCGCTTCGCTCTCTGGTTGAGACACTCGCTTTGCTCGTTGGTTGATAGTCTAAAGCTGTTGGTTTTCCACTTTTGCCGTCGGTTAAAACCGACGGCAAAAACGGCAAAAACAATTAGGATTCGACCATTTCTTCGGGCGTATCATTACTTTTCTGAATATCACCTTGGTTTAGGTGGCTTTTCGGCTCTTCAAAAGGTCTTTCGCCGATTAATTGAACCAAGTCTGCTCTAACGATAGATTCTTTATCCAGTAGGGCTTTCGCTAAAAGCTCGACATCATTATATTTTTCCTTTAGAAGATTAATAGCACGGTCATATTGGAAATCGATCATTTTTCGTACTTCTTCGTCAATCATCTCCGCAGTTTTCTCCGAATAAGGTTTTTCAAAAGCGGATTCATTGCGCATGGCATAGAAAGAAACATTTCCGATTTTGTTATTCATTCCAAAGATAGTCACCATACTATAAGCCATTTTGGTGACTTTATCTAAGTCATTTTGAGCACCGGTAGATATTCTACCAAAGAAAACTTCTTCTGCGGCACGTCCACCCAATGTCATACACATACGGTCTTCTAACTGTTCCATTTGAGTAATGTACTCATCCTTCGGCAGATACTGCGCATAACCGAGCGTATTCATGCCCCTAGGCACGATGGTCACCTTCACCAAAGGAGAAGCATGCTCCAAAAACCAACCACAAATCGCATGGCCAGCTTCATGATAAGCAATGATTTTCTTTTCACCGGGAGCAATGAGCTTGCTTCGGCGTTCTAGTCCACCAATCACCTTGTCCAGGGCATAGTTAAAATCATCCATGTGGACAGCTTTCTTTTCTCGTCTAGCTGCTATCAAAGCGGCTTCGTTACAGACATTGGCAATTTCCGCCCCCGCAAAACCAGGAGTCATTTCCGCAAGGACATCAGGCTTCACATCATCACCCGTTTTAATTTGCTTTAAGTGTACTTGAAATATTTCTCTACGACCGTTTAAGTCTGGCAAGTCTATAGCAATTTGTCTATCAAAACGTCCTGGTCTCAACAAGGCATTATCTAAGACATCCGGTCTATTGGTCGCCGCCATCAAAATCACCCCTTTGTCGGTACTAAATCCATCCATCTCAACTAAAAGCTGATTGAGCGTATTTTCTCTTTCGTCATTACCACCTTGCATTGCTCCTTTTCCACGCGCACGCCCTATTGCATCAATCTCATCAATAAAGATGATACACGGTGCTTTTTCTCTTGCTTGCTTAAACAAATCTCGCACACGAGAAGCCCCTACGCCGACAAACATTTCTACAAAATCTGACCCCGAAATAGAAAAGAAAGGCACTTCTGCTTCTCCTGCTACGGCTTTCGCCAAAAGCGTCTTACCTGTTCCTGGAGGCCCTACTAACAACACACCTTTCGGAATTTTTCCGCCTAATGCCGTGTATTTTTTGGGCCGTTTTAAGAAGTCCACAACTTCCATGACTTCTTCTTTGGCTTCTTCTAGTCCCGCTACATCCTTAAAAGTGACGTTGACTTTAGAGTTTTTATCAAATAGCGTCGCTTTAGATTTGCCGATATTGAAGATTTGCCCACCAGCGCCACCTACACCACCACCAACACGCTTCATAATAAACATCCAAAGCAAAACCAACATGCCTAAAGGCAGTAACCAACTAAGAAGCTGCGCCCCCCAATTTGTTCTATCTATATACTTTATGCTTATTTTTGAGCCTTCAGGTAAGGACTCATTTAGCTTGGAGACGTCTCTTTGAAAAACTTCTGCGGTACCAATATTGAATACATAATTAGGCGCATTCGTATTAAAACTCTTTTTGCGCCCATTTTTGTATTTCTCCTTTTTTAAGGCTTCTTCTTTCAAATACACATTCGCTGACTTCAGATTAACGACTTCAACTTGCTTAATATCCCCATCCTTAGCCATTTGTGCAAACGTCGTCATATCAATTGGCTCAGAAACAGATTCTGAAAATTGAAAAATCTGAATCGCTACAAATAAGAGTATAACGACACCATAAATCCAGAAAGGGCTGAATTTTGGTGCTTTAGGGATGATCTTTTTATCCTTTTTTTTATTGTCTTTCATGTGTCTCTTTTAGGGACTTGAACTCGGTTGATTGCTCCACACTTCTATCCTAACAGAAGAAATGCTATATATATTGAAAATTTCTCTTGGTTAACGCCAAAAAAGCTATTTCGTTTTGAGAATTAGATATTTAGACTAATTCTATCGACAAAACAGCTCATTCTCCTTCACAGGGATTGTTTATAGGTCTTCGAAGTCAGTTCTTTCGGCGTCACTCCAAAGGTCTTCGATGTCATAAAACTCCCGAGTCTCGGGGTAAAAAATATGGACTACAGTTTCGTAATAGTCCATGCAAACCCACTTGCCACGCGATACGCCTTCTGTATTATTGGGTGTAAATTTACAATCTGTTTTTACCTTACGGGAAATACTCCCATGGATAGCGCTTACTTGCGTTGTAGAGTCTCCTTCGCAAATAATAAAATAATTTACGGAAGCATCTGGTAGTTTTCTTAGGTCAAGTAAGACGATTTTTTTACCTTTGACGTCTTGAATGCCTTCAATGATGGCCTGATTGATTTCTTTGATAGTTGGTTTGACTTGATTGGTGTTCAAATTATCCTTTTTATGACAAAAAATAGTTTACATTTTGCCAACAACCTTACAGTATTAGCCAATGCAAGTGCAAAAGTAAGGGAAACATCTACAAAATGACGATTTTATCTTCTGACTACTTCTCAAAAAAAACAATCAAACGGTTCAAATTGTTGCCTTCGACCAATGATTTTGCGTCAGAATGGTGCCAATCTCTGCTTTTGCCACCAGAAGGGAGTATCGTTATCACCGAAAACCAAGCACAAGGTAAGGGCCAAACAGGAAATTCTTGGCAATCTGAAGCTGGCAAAAATTTGACTTTTTCAATGATTTATTACCCGACATTTCTCCCTATTGACCGGATTTTTGCCTTAAACATGATTACATCGTTGGCCGTATGGACTAGCTTAGGACATCTAAGCCTTGTTAATTTGTCCATCAAGTGGCCCAATGATATTTTGATTAACCAACGGAAAGTTGCAGGGATTCTAATTCGCAACTCCCTTGCGGGAAAAAAAGTGGCCAGTTCTGTCATTGGTATTGGTCTAAATGTAAATCAACTTGTTTTTCCGCAAGGAATACCTAATGCAACGTCTTTGCAGCTAGCCACTCAACAAGTTGTAGATAAGGAAGATATTTTTCACCGTATTATTCATCACTTTGAATCCTATTACATTGCCTTAAAAAATGGTCAGTATGGGTCTATCAAGCAACAATATCTCGCACAATTATATAGAAAAGGACAAGAGTTTACGTTTTTCCGAAAGGATAACAGCCCTTTTCAGGGAAAGATACTGGATGTTCGAGATACGGGGCATTTGTTGGTAGAAGTAAAGGGCGAAATAGAAGCTTTTGATTTTCAGGAGATTCGATTTAGAGCGATTTCAGCATGAATAAAATACCTAAAATAGTGTTACTTCTGAAAAAGTTCTATCCCAAAGTGTTCTTATTAATTGCCTTGCTTTCGATGTCGGTGACTGGCAATAGCCAAGACAGCTACCAAGAACAGCTTAAACTCAAGAGACAAGGCGCCCCAACAGAATTAATCATTTTTGTTGATAGCCTGCTATACTACAATAGGCATATCCCTAAGGATGAAGTCGCTGAAATTGAATACTATCAGGCTTTAGCCTATATTAATAGTTTTGGGCACAAAAAAGGCTTAAAAATGCTCAATAATCTTTTAAAGCGCCTTGAAAATAATCCGCACTTACACATAGAAGCATTGCTACAACAATCTAACTCCAATGTAAATTTAAAAAACTTTACAGAAGCCACAAGTCAAGCTTTAGAAGCGCTAAATCTTGCTAAAAAACATGGTTTTAAGGATTTGATCGCAGCAAGCAATAGTGCGCTTTCTCTTCTTCATTATTCCAACAATGACTATCTAAATGCTTTGGCCTACTTAAATAACTCCCTAAAGCTCCAAAAAGAAGAAAATGATAGTATAGGTCTTTCATCGACTTTTAATAATATTGCTGTTTTATATAAAAACATGTTTGATTTTCAAACTGCTCTTGAATACAATAAAAAATCCTTGGCTATCAGTTTGGCCATTGATGATTTTATTGGTATCGGCAAATCATATAGTAATATAGGGCGAATTTATGAAGCATCTAATGAGCACCAAAAGGCACTAGAATACTATCAGCAAGCCCTAGAAAATAATAAAGCTCATGATATTCTCAATAGCATACCGTATAGAAATATAGGCGAAGTTTACTATAATCTTAAAAATTATACCGAAGCTCAAAAGTATAATTTACAAGGCTTAGAAATAGAAAAACAATTAAAAAACCTACCGAAGATACTGCTTATTTATTCTGCTATGCTTAATACGGCCATCAAAGAAAAGGATTTTGAGAAAGCCTTTGAATATCAAAAGAAAATAGAAGAAATCAGTCATGTCAACACGGTGCATGCCAATGAAGAAAAGATAAAAATGCTTGAAGGCCAATATAAACTGTATAAAGGCCAACAAGAATTGCGGCAAATCCAAAAAATCAATACGAAGAACAAGATTATTTTTGGGACAGTATCTACATTGCTTTTGTTGGCGTTTTTATTTACTTACCAAAGATATAAAAATAGGGCGCTAAGAATAGAAAAAGAAAAGCTATATTTGGAGCAAAGTGTATTGCGGTCTCAAATGAATCCGCACTTTATTTTTAATGCGTTATCTGCTATTCAGAGTTCACTATTGGATAATGAGCCGCTAAAATCTGCTGCTCATCTTTCTCGTTTTGCCAAGTTGATTCGTCAAAATTTTGATTTTATCAACCAAAAAACTATTCCTTTGCAAGAAGAAGTGGACGCATTGACCAATTACCTTAAAACACAACAATTACGCTTCGATGGTAAATTTGAGTATAAAATCAATATATCTACTGATGTAGATAGTACCCTAATTGAAATTCCACCGTTAATCATACAGCCGTTTGTTGAAAATGCTATTGAGCATGGATTTAAAAATATTCAGTACAAAGGACAAATAACGCTCAATATCTCCAGAAATGAGCATTATATTTGCTACGAGATACATGATAATGGGATCGGGCTTTCCGAAATAAAAAAGGATAAGAAGCTACACGCCATTGACATTTTTAAAAAACGTTTAAAACTCATTGGGAATGGTGATGAAAAGACCTTTAAGATGGAATCATCACCCAATGGAACCATTATTAAATTTTGGATAAAGGAAGCATGAAAGTAATAATTATAGAAGACGAATTTAACGCCCAGGCTGCACTAAAGAAGATGCTGAAGCTAATAGATTCTAACATCGAAATAATCGGTGAATACGGGCATGTGGATGTTGCCACAAAACAATTGCAGACCCAAAAGCCAGACTTGGTTTTTATGGACATTCAGCTAGAAGACGGTACGGGCTTTGACATTTTAGATGCTTTGGAAGAGATTGATTTTAAAATCATATTTACCACGGCTTTTAATCAATTTGCGGTGAATGCTTTTAAGTTTAGTGCAATAGACTACCTCCTAAAGCCAATTGACCCGATTGAATTACAAGATGCCATCAAACGTGCCGCAGACTCTATTTTGCTCCACAAAGAGCATCAAAAGCTCCTAAAGGTGCTTAAAGAAAACCTTGAAACGCAGGAGCGGAAGATTGTTTTAAAAACTACCGACCAACGCTTTATTATCTTCACCAAAGATATCATACATTTAGAAGCGAGTGGCGCATATACCACTTTTTTTACAACGACTAAAAAAATCATTGTCTCCAAAAACATCAAGTACTATCAAGATTTACTAGATGATAGGTTTGTGCGTTGTCACCAGTCGCACCTTGTCAACATGAAGCATGTAAATGGCTTATACAAAGGTGCACTAAAAATGAGCAATGAAAAGCTTATTCCTATATCTACTCGAAAGAAGTCTGAAATCCTGCAGCTTATTCAGGATATGGAATAGTGATGGGTGGGTGAACGAGGCACATACTCTAGCAGACCATGTCGAATAACTATCTTGCACGATCGTCCAAGCGCCCACGTCGCCCCCCCGTCTGGCGGGGCACATACACGGTGCGGTTAAAGGTTAAGGTGATGCTGAGTCGTAGAGATATGTCGCTGCAGCAGCACCAAAAGGGCGAAGCCCACACCAAAGACCAAAAGCGACGAAGGAGCACACCAAAGACCAAAAGACGCCTAAATCTCTTCATCAAACTCCATATACTCGCTGCCAGAAGCTTTCTTTTCGGGTCTAGGAGTCGTTCGTTTTTTCTTTAGAGGCTTGGTACTACTGGTTGGTTTGTGCGTAGAAACAGTCGGCACGATTTCGGGCAAGTACCCATCACTTTCGTCAATAGAAGTAATTGAGCTTGTACTATGATTGACGATAGATGGTGTTTTTGAATTACCAAACTCTTTATTTAGTACCCGTCGGATTCTTCTCTTACGGTTTTCTTCCCGGGCAAATGCTTTTTTGACACCCCGCTTGTCTGTTCTGTAATCAAAGTCTTCAGTTGATCCTTTAATGGTATAATAAAGATTAAACCATCCTTTTTTCTTGGCTTTTTGGGGCGAAAGCCTAGGGTTGTGTTTTTTGAATTTACTGGCGATGATTTGCCCAGCATTTACTTTTATGTTGTAGCTAATTTTTTGACTAAAACTATGTTGACCAGACACGAGTAGGTTGGCGGCATTGGACTGGATAAACATGGTGGGGATATAAATTTTCCCTTTTTTGATTTCCATCCAGTTTTCGAGCTCTGTAAATTTAATATGTTTCAGGTCTCTGACCTTTACAAATGAAGCAAAATTATCCATCATGGAAAAATTAATCATCTCCCCATTACGTATTTTCATTTCCGCAAGGACCGTTAGTTTTTTGTCTTGAAAAATTCCTTTTTCATTCCAGCTAGCATCAATAATCATCCTAGAATCTAACAAACCCCTTAAGCTCTTGTAGGTCAGAAATTCTTGCCCAAAATTATTAGTCTGCCTAAAGAATTCTTTTACGTTCACATTTTCTAATACCAAAAAGGTCTTTAGTGTTGGCTTATCAAGTAAGTAGGCTTCTCCTTCTATACCAAAGTCTCCGCCCATGGCTTCTGCATCACCAGTAATATTCACTTCGACTCCACGGAAAGAAACTTTACCTTCAAAGTTTTTTCCTTTAATATCTCCGTAAGAAAAAGCGTCTATGTCTGCTTTAAAATCTCCATGCAAATATGAAGCAAAAGACAAATCAATATCTTCTTGCTTCGCAACAGAAGATTCCTTTTTATTCTCTTCACTTTCCGGAACCAAAACAGCCATAATCCCCTGCAAATCAAGCTCTTTTGCAGAAATATTTAGCAAAAAATCTAATTGAGCTTTTTTTGAATTTACAGAATCCGCAAAAATTACAGGAATAAAATTTTTGACATAGCCTGTTAGTAAAACTTCATGCCCAATACCATCAATTTTAATATTTTCTAGCTTTAATTTTTTTTCATCAAAGACCAAACGCCCCTTGTCCATGATGACATCCTGTTTGTTTACGAGAAAGCCTGCATCGTCCACAATGATTTCACCATTAGCCTTTATGCGATGCACTTTCCCCGGAGTACTCATATCACTGTAATATCCTTCTAGGTTAAAGTCCTTGACTTTCAATTCTCCTTGTCCAGTAATGGACTTATTTTCATTACCTAAGAAGCCATAAATTAGAGAAATTGGTATCGCCCCTTCAAAACCACAATCAACATATGGCTTATCGAAGTCCTTAACAATCAGGTCTCCCCGAAATCCATGATCATTCACAAGACCTTTAATGTCTTTTAAATAGAGTTTCGATTTTTTTCCAACAGCCAACAACTCCCCCTTAAAAGAGAAATCAGTTATAGGGTCAACTAGTCTCCCACCATAAAGCTTGCCCCTTTTCAATCCAAATTTAACTTTTATATCGGGATTCTTTTTTACCGTAAGGAGTCCCTTGATGGTACTGTCAAAATAGAATTTTCCTTTAGTTTTTATACCATCTAATTTTGCTTGCTGTTCTTCCGAAAACAATTGAAAGATTGATGCTAGAGATCCATCATTACTGTTCATTGCTAGATCGAAATCCATTCCTTTCTTATTTGATTTAATCTTTCCTTTCAAATCAAACTCGCTTTCGGCTAAAAATATATCACAATGCTTAAAAGTATAACTCCCTTTGTCTAAGTCCACCAAAATATCTGCATCGTAGGAGATGTCCGTCCCAGAAAAATATCTTTCTGAACCTAATTCTACAAAAGCCATTTTTATGTCGGCGGTACTCTCCACCTTAAATCTTGAAGAAGAAACTAACCCGGAAAAACTAGCATTATCAATCGTGCCGCGAGCTTCCTGTTTACTTTGCTTATTTTCATAAATCACTTCAATATCTGACAAATTGGCTTCCTGGATAGAAAGCCCTTTTGAAGATGTTTTTTCAGTTTTAGACTCTTTGAAAATATTATAGTTGGGACGCCCCTTTCGGTCGTACTGAATAAACAAGGCACCGTCATCAATCAAAATAGATTTTACATCAATATTATCATCAAACAGACTAAAGAGACCGAATCTAAAAGCGATTTTTTTTGTTTCTAGTAAGTTTTCGCCATTAACATCTTTTATGACAACATTCTTAAAGTTAAGTGATGCGTTAGGAAAGCCACTAAACAACTCAATACTGAAGTCTTTCACGTCCATTTCTGTTGTTAGCTCTTTTTCGACTTCCGCCAAAACTCTATTACCAATCTGCTTGCTATACAAAAAACCAAGTGCTATCGACACGACCAATAGGGCGACCAAAGAAAAGGCGGCAATTTTGAATATTTTTTTGATTGTTTTCATTTTAACAAGGATATTAAACAACGAAGACCGATAAGATAATCAGCTCGCTAAATATAACCTTTTTTTAACGAATGTTTATTTCCATTGTTTTAAAAAAAATATAGCTATTTAGATACCCGGACATTTTTTGTCCTAAAATGCCCTTTTTGCGCCTGTTTTTGCTATTTTCTTATCACGTAGCCTAGCTACGCTTCAAAAAAACATCTTCAACACACACAAAAATGGCATTTTTTGCCAAAAAATAGGGGCACCTAAACAGTTACATAAAAACAAAAAAAGACTGATTTTGCAAATGCAAAGTCAGTCTTTTTTTATTGTTTTGAAAGGCTTGTCTAGTTCAGGATATTAATATCTCCTTGAAAAGGAACGACCCGCCCATCCACATACCGGACATTAATTTGGTAGATATAAACACCTTCCGGAACAGGTTTGCCACGGAAAGTACCATCCCAACCTTCGGAGTAATTATTCAAAGGTATGTGCTTCTTAGAGAATACGTGTTCTCCCCATCGATCAAAAATATCTATGGATTCTACTTCTACCACCTTGCTCGAATTACCCATTACCGTAAACTTATCGTTTTGTCCATCACCGTCATTTGGTGAAAATGCATTCGGAATAAAGATATCAGGATCAGCCACATGTACAGTTGATTTTGTACGAGAGACACAACCTAGAGTATCCACAATGGTAATGTTATAAACCGTAGTCACTAAAGGTCCAACAGTTTGCTCAAAACAATTATTGAAACAAGATAAATTATTGGCAGGATCCCAAATAATTGTATCAATCGCATCTATTGGCGTACTAGAAAATACTTCTATCACAGTACTATCTCCAAGGACAATTTCAACATCTTCTCCTACCAGCACATCGCCTGCGTTAGGCTCTGGGATGTTGATTACTTCCTTGTATTCACACCCTAAGTCATCTTGAATGATAACATCATAATCGCCAGGTTGTAAATTGGCCGTAATTGGCATCGTACCAAAGTGTTCACCATTATCAAAGGAGTATAAAAATGGTGCCGCAGAGCCTTCTACTTCATTCACAATGATGGCTCCAGGCTTGCCATTACATCCAGGAAGTGACACCGTAAAGTCTGCTCCAGATAGTGGAGCAACACTTACAACTTCAACTTGATCTTCGGTCGTACAACCTGTATGCATATCCATCGCAACCATCCTATATGTACCCACCTGGTCAACTACAGGATTGGGCAAATCTTCTGAAGATACGAAGTGTCCATCCAGAGTTGTCCAAACAAAGTGAACATTGTTTAATTGAGCATTTTCCAAATTACCTAATTGAACTAAAGTCGTATTACAATCTTGTTTTTGCACTTCGCTAGCGTCCGCTAGTGGTGCATCAATATTGGTAGCAACTTCAACATAACTTGTTGATTCGCACCCACTTACGGGGTTAGTTACTATCGCTTGATAGGTACCAGGCTCACTAACAAACACATTTGCTAGAGTATCCGCCCCTACAATTGCTCCATCATTTGTACTCCAAACCACTTGGTACGTACTATTGAATGTCGCATTGACAGCTACTATGCTATCGGCACAAGTAATGGTATCCAAAGCAAATAGATTAACTTGTGGAAAATCGATAGATGCTTGAACAACTACGTTGGCAATATTCTTACAACCAGTAACATTATCTGTCACCGTAACGGCGTAAGAAGTTGGCTGGTTTACCAGTGGATTCGATGTTGTCGCCCCACTAACAATACTTGCTGCTGGACTCCAAGAGTAACTGTAATCCCCACTACCACTAGTTACGGCTGCTTCAATATACACTTGCTGAATAGTACAAGTGATTTCTTGATTTGAAGCCATTGTTATAGCTGGTGGTGTTGTGTTTTCAACGACCGTTGCTTGAGCGGATGCGGTACAACCATTATTAATATCTGTCACCACCAAGTCATATTGACCACCTGCACATACTGTAGGCTGCAATGTATTACCACCGTTTTGGATATTACCATTTGTGGTGGTCCACAAATAAAGACTACCCGCACTTGATGCCGATGCATCTAGCTGTATACACTGATTGGTACAAGTTACATCTTCGGTCACTGGGGCAATTATTGCCGTTGGCGCAACGGTATCATACTCTACAGTTGTATTTGCGAAAGCAGAACAGCCATTTAGAGTATTAGTTACTTCAAGTTGGTAATCTCCAACTTGATTCGCTTCCGCTAAAATCGCATTTGCATCACTCCCTAAGGCTCCACTGGTCGTTGTCCATTGGTAAGTAATATTAGTACCGACACTGGAGCCATTTCCACTTAAGGAAACAGTTGTTGTCGTACAAGTAATCTTATCAGGTGTCACGATAAAGGCCGTTGGCGCCAAAGTATCTATCATCACCGTCACAGACGAAGTAGCCGTCACACTTGACACGGTATCCAAAATGGTCAAAGTATAATCTCCAGGCATATCAACTACCGCAATCCAAGTATCTCCGCCACTAACTATATTTCCATTGGACGTTGTCCATGTATAAGTAAAACTCACCCCTTGGCTAGAATTTGAACCATCCAAGGTCACTGTTGGAGTGGCACAGTCTAGTGTGTCTGGCTGGTTGATTAATACTTCAACATTACCAATTTTGATATAAACCGTAGCAGTATCACACAAAGTTGGTGTACCCGTATCACATACCACATAATCAAATTGATCGTAACCGTTAAAATTGAGCGCAGGTGTATAAATAAATGTACCGTCTGCATTCAATATTAATGTGCCATATAAAGGTCCATTTAGAGGCGTTGTATTCACAACAAGACCGTCACCATCTAAATCATTATCATTGTCCAATACATTCTCTGTTGTCAGTGGTGTATTGGTATCTGTATAGTAATTATCATCTACCGCAATTGGCTTATCGTTCACAGGTGTCACCGTAATATAAGCCACTGCTGTGTCACATAATGCCGGTGTGCCCAAGTCACATATTTGATAAGTAAACTCATCTGACCCTACATAGTTTAAGTCAGGAACATAAGTAAATGAGCCATCTGCATTTAGCGTAAGCGTACCATGAGCGACGCCCGATATTGGGGTCGTATTAACGGTAATACCACCTTCTACATCTATATCAG
>CAMZKG010000296.1 GCA_947311105.1 uncultured Saprospiraceae bacterium | reverse complement strand
TGTAAATACGGAGGCGTAGCGGGTCACGGAGCAAACTTCTGACGCTGAGTAAGGTGAAATTTGAAGACTTTTAGAGAGAATTTACATCTCATCTAGCACCTTCAAATTTTGCCTTAATCAAGGAAGACGTTGGAGGCGTGGCAGGTTACGTCGGAGTATTGTTTTTTTACCTAACCATTGACAAAAACAAAGATTATGGCGTATCCACATCTGTTTGAACCATTAGATTTAGGATTTATCACCTTGCCCAATCGGGTATTGATGGGCTCCATGCATATTGGGCTAGAAGAAGAGAAGGGCGGTTTTGAGCGATTGGCGGCTTTTTATGCCGCAAGAGCCAAAGGTGGAGTGGGGTTAATTGTGACGGGCGGAATAGCCCCTAATCGGGCAGGCTGGGTGTCGCCTTTTTCCGCAAGGATGAAATCTTCGGTCGTCTCCAAACATAAAAAAATAACGGATGCCGTACATGCCGAAGGCGGGCGGATATGTATGCAGATACTCCACACAGGACGATATGCCTACCATCCCTTAGCCGTAGCACCGACCGCACGTAAAGCACCCATTTCTCCCTTTAAGCCTAAGAAGCTTTCGCAAAATGGCATCAAAAGCACCATCAAGGATTTTGTGCAGGCGGCGGCGCTTGCGCAAAAAGCAGGTTATGACGGCGTGGAAGTCATGGGCTCCGAAGGCTACTTAATCAATGAGTTTGTCGCTCCCAAAATTAATGACCGAACCGATGATTGGGGCGGTTCCCCTGAAAATCGTTTCCGATTCCCGATAGAAATTGTGCGACAAACCCGAGAAAAAGTCGGAGAAAAATTTATCATAATTTATCGCCTATCCATGCTTGACTTAGTCGAAAATGGTAGCACCTGGGAAGAAGTAGTCCTTTTGGCGAAAGCCATCGAAAAAGCCGGGGCTACCATCATCAATACAGGGATTGGCTGGCATGAATCCAGAGTGCCTACTATCGCAACACTAGTGCCCCAAGGTGGATTTAGTTGGGTGACCGCTCGAATGAAAGGCGAAGTCAACATCCCACTAATCACCACAAACCGAATTAATACCCCCGAAGTAGCCGAAAAAATTCTTAGAGAAGGACAGGCGGATATGGTGTCCATGGCGCGACCTTTTTTGGCAGACCCCAATTTTTGCCGCAAGGCGATGGACAACAAAGCCGATGAAATCAATACTTGTATCGCTTGCAATCAGGCTTGTTTAGACCATATTTTTCAACGGAAAGCAGCGACTTGCTTAGTAAATCCCAAAGCCGCTAACGAAACTATTTTGGTCTCCAGGCCTACTGCGCTTGCGCAAAAAATAGCCGTTATCGGGGCCGGCATGGCGGGTCTAGCTTTTGCCACAACGGCAGCGGAAAGGGGGCACGATGTACATCTTTTTGAAAAAGCGGATGCTATCGGCGGACAATTTAGAATGGCAGCAAAAGTACCTGGAAAAGCAGATTTTAAGGAAACAATTAGATACTTCCAGCGACAAATCGAACTACTAGATGTAAAGCTATATTTAAACACAAGTGCCGATGTAGAGCAATTGGCTGATTTTGACCAAGTCGTTGTCGCCACTGGTGTAAAACCTAGAGCATTATCCATCGAAGGCATCAATCACCCAAAAGTATTGACCTACCCAGAAGTATTTCATGGTGCAGCTGTCGGCAAATCGGTTGCCATCATCGGAGCTGGTGGAATTGGCTTTGATATGGCTGCTTTCTTATCGGAGAGCGCTGAAGCACATAGTTTTGAGCACTTTGCAAAGACTTGGGGCATAGATCTAGATTATGCCACGCGTGGTGCTTTCGTAAAACCCGACCCGACTCCTTCCCCACGCGACATTTTCCTTCTTCAGCGCTCCAAAGGGAAAATGGGCAAGAAGCTAGGCAAAACCACTGGTTGGATCCATCGCCGCCTCCTTAAATTCAAAGGTGTCAACATGATTTCCAATGTCTCCTACCACAAAATAGATGATGCCGGCTTACACCTTACGGTAAAAGGAGAAAAAAAATTACTCGGAGTCGATAACATAGTCATCTGTGCAGGCCAAGTCTCCGAAAATGAATTATTTGCGTCCCTAAAATCTACTTTTGGCGATAGGGTGCATCTCATCGGTGGCGCAAAATTGGCGGGAGAATTGGATGCCCAACGGGCTATACGGGAAGGGGTGGTGCTTGGTTTGGGGATTTAGGTGTTTGTCGCTTCGCTTCGTTCAAATGTCGCTACCCTCCGTTCACATGTCGCTCCGCTCCGTTCATTTGTCGCTTCGCTCCGTTCATATGTCGCTTCGCTCCGTTCATATGTCGCTTTGCTCCGTTCAAGTGTCGCTTTGCTCCGTTCAAGTGTCGCTTCGCTCCGTTCATTTGTCGCTTTGCTCCGTTCAAATGTCGCTTCGCTCCGTTTAGTAGTCGTATCGTATTGGGCGGTAGCATTCAACTTTTCAACCAGCGAAGTCCGAAGGACAAGTGACTCAACCAGCGAAGCGACTCAACCAGCGAAGTCCGAAGGACAAGCGACTCAACC
>CAMZKG010000295.1 GCA_947311105.1 uncultured Saprospiraceae bacterium | reverse complement strand
TAGCGGGGAAACGGCCGTTCGGCTTCGTGAGCAAGAATAAAGATTCTTGTCAATGATAGAATAGCGGGGAAACGGCCGTTCGGCTTCGTGAGCAAGAATAAAGGTTCTTGTCAATGATAGAAAAGCGTGGGAATGAATTGAGTTTTGATGTTGAGATTAATTAAATAAACGGAGTGGATGGGTTATGGGGAGTCAATCCCAATACCCAAGAAGCCCCAATATGCTGAAAAGATATGAGTTATTTTGGAGACATAGCGAACGGTGTAAAAACCTTGTTGACGGGCATGAAAGTGACTGGGAAGTACTTCTTTAATGCAAGGAAGGAAATCATCACGCAGCAATATCCAGACAATCGGGATACACTGGAGATGTTTGAGCGATTTCGGGGGGAAGTGGTGATGCCGCATGATGAAAATAATGAGCATCGCTGTACAGGGTGTCAAGCCTGTGAAATTGCTTGCCCGAATGGATCCATCGAGATAGTTTGGGATCGCAAGGTAGATGAAGAGACCGGCAAAAAGAAAAAGTACATAGTGAATCATATTTATCACTTGTCGATGTGTACGATGTGTAATTTGTGCATTGTAGCGTGTCCTACGGATGCCATAAAAATGGCTAAGAATTTTGAAAATTCTGTTTTTGATCGGACGGCTTTGACGAAAGTCCTAAACAAGCCAGGATCTAAATTAATGGATGGCGTAGAAGAATAGCTAAAAAGAAACAAAACGAAATGGGAACAAAAATAATTTTTTACATAGTGGCGGGCTTGATGATACTCTTTTCCATCTTGTCCGTTTCGACGACACGAGTCATACGTGCGGCAGTCTATTTGTTATTTGTGATGATGTTGATGGGCGGGATTTATTTCCTTTTTGGATATAATTTTCTTGCTGGTGTGCAGCTGACGGTTTACTCGGGCGGGATAGCGGTGTTGATTGTGATAGCGGTGTTATTGGTTCACAATATAGACCATCGGATGGAGAAGATACCGCTAATTGAATATTTGTGGAAAGGGAGTGTACTGTTGGGTGGGTCTATTTTGACTATTTTTACGATCAACCAATTTCCATTTAAAAGAATAGCAGGAACAGAGGATGTATCTGTGTCAAAAATAGGCACACAACTGTTGTCTCTAGGAGAAGGAGGTTTTATTTTACCCTTTGAGGTGATTAGTATTTTGTTGTTGGCTGTGATGGTCGCAGCCATTATTATTGCGAAAGGGGAGGTAACTAAAAACGAAGAAAAATGATTGAAGGAATAACTGTCTATGATGTATTGGCGGTATCGACCATCATCTTTTTTATTGGCATATTTGGATTTGTTACGCGCAAAAATTTGATTTCGTTATTGATTTCGACAGAGTTGATGCTGAATGCTGTGGCATTAAATTTTGTGATTTTTAATAAATTTTTGTATCCAGGTCAGATTCAGGGCTATGTATTTTCCTTGTTTTTGATAGCGGTAGCGGCGGCAGAAGTGGCGTTGGCGATTGCGATAATCATCAGCCTATATCGGATGGATAATTCGGTAGATGCGGATGATATGGATACGTTGAAAGGCTAGTAGAGCCGAACGGCCGTTCGGCTTCGTGGAAAGGGCAAAGAGTATTGAATATGAAGCGGAATGCGAGTAGAGCCGAACGGCCGTTCGGCTTCGCGGAAAGGGCAAAGAATCTTGGCAATGTTATAAATGCGAAGAAAAAGATAAAAAAATTGAGAACCTTGACAACAATTAAATAATGGGTGACTTTACATACACAATTTGGATTTTCATACTGCCCATCGCAGCGTTCCTGATTACGGGGCTGTTTGGCAGCAAAATGCCCGCCAAAGTATCGGGCTGGATAGGGACGGCCAGTATTACGGTGGCTCTGATGTTGGCTTTGCGAACGGCGTACCAGTATTTTATACAGGTGGGTTTTGTTGAAGGACATCGTCCGACGGTATTTGCGTATAAGGAGGTGTGGATGAATTTTACGGAAACGTTGACCTTTGATATGGGTATTTTGATAGACCCGATATCGGTGATGATGCTGGTGGTGGTGACCTTTATTTCATTTATGGTTCATGTGTATTCGATAGGATATATGAAAGGGGATAAAGGGTATTATCGGTTCTTTGCGTTTTTGAGTTTATTTAGTGTGTCGATGTTGGGTCTGGTGGTAGCAACAAATATTTTTCAGATGTACTTTTTCTGGGAATTAGTGGGTGTGAGTTCCTACTTGTTGATAGGTTTTTATTACGACAAGCCATCTGCAGTTGCCGCCGCCAAGAAGGCATTTATAGTGACCAGGTTTGCTGATTTGGGCTTTTTGATAGGCATTTTGTTGTTGTCTTATCATGCGGGTACTTTTGATTTTATGACTTTAGTGAGTGAAGATGGGCCGCTTTTGGCGCAATCCGCTCCCCCTGTATTTATGGGGCTGTCGATATTTGGAGTTGCCTTGTCCTTAATATTTATTGGAGGAGCGGGTAAATCGGCGATGTTTCCACTTCATATATGGTTGCCTGATGCGATGGAAGGCCCAACACCTGTATCTGCATTGATACATGCTGCGACGATGGTTGTGGCTGGGGTTTATTTGGTCGCAAGACTGTTTCCTGCATACCATGGAGTGGATGGAGGAGTAGTGTTGAACTTGGTGGCATGGACGGGGGCCATATCGTCATTATTTGCAGCGATTATCGCGATGACGCAAGACGATATAAAACGAGTATTGGCGTTTTCTACGATGTCTCAAATCGGCTACATGATGTTGTCATTAGGTGTTTCAGGAATGGAAGGTCATCATGGATTAGGGTATATGGCATCTATGTTCCACTTGTTTACGCATGCGATGTTTAAGGCATTATTATTTTTGGGAGCTGGTTCCGTGATACATGCGGTACACAGTAATTTGATGTCGGACATGGGCGGACTGCACAAGCACATGAAGATAACGAGTTGGACGTTTTTGATAGCCTGTTTGGCGATATCAGGGATTCCGATTTTTTCTGGATTTTTTAGTAAGGATGAGATTTTGGTGGCGGCCTTTGAGCATAATAAAGTGCTATGGGCGATAGAATATATCGTAGCAGGAATTACGGCATTTTATATGTTCCGTATTTATTTTGGGATATTTTGGGGCAAAAGACGGGAGTATCACCACACTCCACATGAATCCCCTATGGTGATGGCGATCCCATTAATGATATTGGCGGCATTGACGATGGTGGTAGGCTGGGCTATACCTTTCGGAAATTATGTGATGCCTGACCGCATGGCCTATCATGGACATATTGAATGGTCGTTGGCTATTCCATCTGTTGCGATAGGGGCATTGGGTATTTTTGTTGCTTATATTTTTTACTTTAAGGAAACGAGCCTTCCGGAAAAAGTGTCGAGTGCATTTGGACAAAGCTACGGATGGGCAAAAGATAAATTTTACTTTGACGAAATCTATCAATTTTTTGCACACAAGATGATGTTTGCGGGTGTTGCAGCGCCGATAGCATGGTTTGATCGTCATGTAGTTGATGGTTTTATGAATGGGGTAGGTTGGATGACGGAGACGTTTTCTTATTTGCTGGAAGGCTGGCAATCTGGGAAAGTAAGGCAATATGGCTTTTCTTTTGTAGCGGGATTGTTGGTGATTTTATTTGCTGTTTTGTATTTGAACGGCTTTATTGACTTTAAAGGATAACGGGATGGATATATTGAGTTTGTTAGTAGTAATTCCAGTGATTACAGTATTGGTTTTGTTTTTTATTAACGATAACCAAATGGTCAGGATAATCTCGGCCTTAGGTATCGGTATAGAAACCATTTTGACCTTGTTTATAGCGAAAGGTTTTATGGCCGAACGAGCGGCTGGGAATAGTTCGGAGTTTTTGTTTACACGAGACACGGTATGGTTTGAGTCTTTAAATATACATTATTTTGTTGGGATAGATGGCATCGCCTTAGCGATGTTGCTGTTGACTGCAATAGTGTTGTTAGCGGGGATATTTATCTCGTGGAATATCGAAGACTTGACCAAAGAGTTTTATGTATCCTTGATTATTTTGGGAACAGGCGTTTTTGGATTTTTCATATCATTAGATTTGTTTACGATGTTTTTGTTCTATGAAGTAGCCGTAATTCCGATGTATTTGTTGATTGGGATTTGGGGTACAGGGCCAAAAGAATATGCCGCGATGAAGTTGACGCTCATGTTGATGGGCGCATCAGCGGTCTTGTTAGTGTCAATATTGGGCATTTATTATTACTCGGGGATGACGTTTAACATGCAGGAGATAGCACAGATGGAGATGCCGATACATGCACAGCGGTTTTTCTTTCCGTTGGCGTTTGTGGGTTTTGGTGTATTGGGTGCATTATTTCCATTTCACACTTGGTCACCGGATGGTCACGCATCAGCGCCTACGGCAGTGTCAATGTTGCATGCAGGAGTTTTGATGAAACTGGGCACTTATGGCGCCTTTCGGGTAGCGATGTATTTGATGCCGCAAGCGGCAAATGAATATTCTACTTTCTTTATGGGATTGGCAGCAATAGGTGTGATTTATGGAGCATTTGGAGCTATACGTCAGACAGATTTGAAGTATATCAATGCCTATTCATCGGTGAGTCACTTAGGCTTGATATTTTTTGGGATGATGGCATTGAACAAAACGGCTTATACTGGAGCGGTGCTCCAGATGATTTCGCACGGATTGATGACTGCAGTTTTCTTTGCATTGATAGGGATGTTGTATGGCAGGACACATACGCGGGATGTAAGAAAAATGGGGGGCTTGCTCAAGATTTTACCTTTTATAGCGGTCGTATATGTCATTATAGGGATGGCGTCCTTGGGGCTTCCGGGGTTAAGTGGATTCGTTGCCGAAATGAATATTTTTGTTGGAGCGTTCCAAAATCCTGATTTTATCCATCGAGTATTTTCGGTGTTGGCAGTATCAGCGATTGTGGTGACGGCGGTATATATATTGCGCGTGGTCGGTATGATGTTGATGGGGCCCGTAAAGAATGAAGCGTTTTATAAATTGCCGAAAGCGGTGTGGTATGAAAGAGTAGGGGCGTTGTTGGTGTTATTGCCTGTGATAGCGATAGGGCTTGCGCCGATGTGGTTGACCACTTTGATACAGGAAAGCTTAGGTCATATCGTGGAGCATTTAGCTGCCTACGGTCATTAATTGAAGAAAGAAACGAAACGAAATGAATAATTATCTACTCATGCGGGACGAATTTGTCCTACTCGGAATCATCTTATTACTGCTGGTAGCAGAGATAATGTTGATAGGAAAAAACAGAAAAGCGGTCGTGGGAATTGCGACTGGTTTGTTCATCGTTCACACGTTAGTTGGTTTTTTGCCATTGGCGGAAGGGACGATGTTTGGCGGAAGCTTCCGAACCAACCACTTGCTCCACAATATGAAAAGTATTATGAATGTAGGCGTGGTGATATTGTTATTGCAAACTTGGACATGGGCGCGAGAAGAATGGAGTCACAAAGGGCGAGTGACTGAGTTTTATTTTTTGATATTCTCGACACTGTTGGGGATGTATTATATGATTTCTAGTGGAGATTTTTTGATGTTCTTTTTAGGTTTAGAGCTGGCATCCTTGCCTGTAGCGGGGTTGGTGGCATATGACTTGATGAAGATGCGTTCTGCGGAAGCGGGAGTGAAGTTTATCTTGATGGCAGGCGTATCTTCAGCGGTAAGCTTGTTTGGGATTTCGATGATATATGGTATCTCTGGTTCTTTGTATTTTTCAGAAATAGCGCAGAATTTTCATTTAAGCGGCTTAGGCGCATTAGGTTTGTTGTTTTTCATGTCGGGTTTGGCCTTTAAGATTTCGTTGGTACCGTTTCATTTTTGGACGCCAGATGTCTATGAAGGAGCGCCTGTTCCTGTTACATCCTACTTGTCTGTTATCTCTAAAGCGGCGGCTGTATTTGCCTTAGCGATTGTGTTGTTTTTGATTGGTCGAGAGTTTGTAAGTGTTTGGAAACCAGCGATTTATTGGATGGCTGTGTTGACGATGACGGTAGGTAATTTATTCGCCTTGCGGCAAAAAAACATGAAGCGGTTTTTGGCATTTTCGTCAGTTGCGCAAGCGGGATTCATATTATTAGGTATCTTGTCTTATGACCAAATGGGGATGACTTCGGTGGTCTATTTTTCGGCGATATATATCTTCTCCAATTTGGCGACTTTTGGGGTTGTCCAAGTGATTAGTCTAAAGACAGGTAGAGAGCAGATGGATGATTATAATGGATTATATCGAACTAATCCAAAGTTGGCATTAGTGATGTTATTAGGACTTTTTTCCCTTGCGGGAATACCACCCGTCGCAGGATTTTTTGGAAAGTTTTTCCTATTTATGGCAGCTGCGGCGCATGGGTATTATTGGCTGGTAATCATAGGAGTGATTAATGTGACCATTTCTTTGTATTATTATTTGTTGGTGGTACGAGCCATGTTTTTACGCAAGTCAGACACACCGATAGAGTCTTTTCAGGCGGAGATTCCTGTAAAGATAGGACTAGCATTAGCGGTGGTTGGCATTTTGTTTTTGGGCTTATATAGTCCGTTTTATGATTTCATTCTTAATTTGACAACAAATATCTAATTATGGCCTTTTCAGGAAAACATGTATTCGGGAAACTGAATAAAACGGATGAAAATATCGTATCTTTTGTTGAAAAAAAGATACCAAAAGAAAGGATGGAATTTCTAAAAAGCCTGTTGGCACATAATGGTTTTGAAGTTATCGTCCAAGAGCTCCCACCCAAAAAGGAAGAAGATCCCACCTTATACAATGTGGCTGTAACAGATTTGGTATTTAACCCAACGACCTATGTGTATCAAAGGCGACTGTTGACCTTAGATGGTCGGATAGTGACTCCAGCCTATTGGAATCAGGAAACCGATGACACAGAGCCGCAGTATTATTTGCGGTGATTGGTGTAGTAAATTTTATCTGGTTTAATCGTGCGGTTTGAGAAACCTTGCCAAGCAAAAGCATGAAAGAAAAAAATACGTAGCGAGTAGAGTAAAACTAGGGTTTCTTAATCCTTTTTTGTTGTGCAATCGTGCGGTTGTTCAAATGAAGCCAGTTAGAAAGTTGGATCTTATGGAATAAAATTTTGTGGATTGCTCTAATAAAAATCTAGGTTATTTGTGGTCCTTTTGGAAGCTTTCTCCCTTTACACTTCATATGGCGATGTTTTCTGCACTTGAACCAACTCTTGAATTGGTTCTCGCTTCGCTCGTATTGTATTAACTCGATTTAGCTGATTTTTTGTCATTCTTGATAGCGTGAAGAAAAACCGAAGTCTTATCGCATAGAAAATAACGTTGAGATTGGAGTAGGGGCGATAATAAGTGCTAAATTAGAGCTAACTCTAACAGTATAAATGAATTAGGTAGAATCTTAGATAGTGTGGTGAAGTTTTGCTTAAAATTAGCCCTAACCATTGATGATTTAAAAAGTACCTTCTATGAAATTAAATTTGTATATATTAACAAATAAACATATATTTGATAAATGATTATTGAAATGGTTTTTATTTAATTTTTCTTGAATCTTTTTGAGAATGTGTTTTTTTTGATGTGGGGCAGCGTGCTGCTCTGAACAGGAGTTTTTTGCGCATGAAACAAATTGTATTGCAAGTTGTGAACGGCTCTAATTTTTGAGAATTTCCTAGCAAAGTTGCTCTTTGATGTACCGCATCGATTGTGCATTTTGGTTAGACTTTTGTCAAAATTTTTCAATCTGTCATCACCTATCAAATCGATTCTTGCCTCCTGCCGATTTTTGATTTTGTTACTACTTACTATGAGATGTATTACTTGGATTGGGTCCAACAGGGACTTATTTGTTTAAATCTTTTTTATTAATTCAAAACCTTAATTATGAAGCGATTTTTTCTTTTTTTAATGCTGTTTCTTTTTGCCTTCAGCTGGCAAAGTATAGCACAAACACCTAAAGAGATGGGCGGCGGGACCTCTATCTCAACGACCCCCGTTACAGCAGCTACCACGAATGGGGTGTCTATTGGTAATGGAACTGAAGAGCAGGGATTACCTGTGGATCCTTATTACGGTTATTCTTATTCACAGTGCATTTATTTGCAGACGGAGATAGAAGCAGCTGGAGATATTACTACGTTGACTTGGGATTTTGCTGGGTCAAGTATTAGTAATTCTAATGACTGGACTATTTACATTGGTCATACTACTAAGTCTGATTTTACTTCAGGTACTGATTGGGTTGATGTCTCGACATTGACGCAAGTGTTTTCTGGTATTGTAACGGTTGATGCCAACAATAAAGTGGTTGTTGATATTACCGATTTTACTTACAATAATACAGATAACTTAATTATTGCAGTTGATGAAAATGCTGATGATTATAATAGTACATCGGATGATTTTTATGCTACATCAACTACTGCTGATCGAGGGATTCGTTATCGTAATGATAGCACTAATCCTGACCCAGCATCACCACCATCTGGAAGTGCTATTAGCTATATAGCGAATGTTGAATTAGGAGGGATAGCGACATCCATTACGGCACCAGATTGTGCTTCTAGCCCGACTCCTTCAGATGGAGCAATGGATATTGATGTTGAATCAACAGGAGGAAATCTTACTTTGACTTGGATAGCAAGCTCAACTGGAGACCCCGCCACATCTTATGAGGTGTTATTTGGAACGACATCAGGGAATTTATCAAGTATTGGTACTGTGACGTCACCAACCATTGATATTACGGGTCTTAATATGGGTACTCAATATTACTGGTCTATTGTGCCATCTAATGTTGGGGGAGCAGCTACAGGATGCGCAGAATGGAGTTTTACTACTGCCGCCGCAACAATGTACTGTACTCCTGCACCTGCTTCTGTGGATGGAAATGGTCTTACGAATGTTACATTTAGTACTGTAAATAATACATCACCCCCTCTGACTACAGCTCCGTATTATAGTGATTTTACTGCTATGGTTGGAGATGTGACTGCAGGTGCGAGTGAGAATATTTCTGTTACGTATGAAACGGGTTATAGTTATGATACATGGATTTGGATAGATTGGAATGATGATTTTGATTTTGATGATGCTGATGAAGCGCAATATTTAGGCAACTCATCTAGTAGTAACCCTACGACAGAAAATTGGACCTTTATCGTTCCTGCATCTGCCCCAGCTGGTAATCATAGAATGCGAATTGGTGGTGCAGATTCTGGTTTAGGAAGCACTACATCAAATCCTTGTTATACAGGGAGTTATGGAGAGTTTGAAGATTATACAGTTAATGTTATGATCCCTGCTTGTCTGGGTGTTTCGGATTTGACGGCAACACCTAGTACTGACGCGGTCTCGCTTAGTTGGACAGGCAATGGGTCTGCAACGAATTGGGATGTAGAATATGGTCTTTCTGGTTTTGCTTTAGGTACAGGAACATCTGATGCAACTACAGTAACGAACTATACGGCATCTGGGTTGGCTCAAGGCACAGACTATGACTTTTATGTTCGAGCGAATTGTGGAAGTGGATTTGAGAGTGATTGGCTGATGGTTAGTAGCACTACTTTGGTACCTGCACCAGCCAATGATCTGTGTGCTAATCCAACAACATTGACTTTAGATTTGAATGCATGTGGAGCGAATACCATAACGGGTATTTCAAACGTGGGGACAACAGATTCAGGCGAACCCGCACCATCCTGTGGTAGTTATGGTACTCCTACTACCGTAGGTGATCTATGGTATTCTGTTACTATTCCAGCTGGAGTTACAGCAGCTACGTTTAACACCATGAATGTTACTGGCATGACAAGTGTCGCTGGTGCTATTTATAGTGGGACTTGTGGTAGTTTGACTGAGTTGGATTGTACTGAATTCGGAGGTGGATGGCCATGGGAAGTTACTGGATTAACATCTGGGGAGACCTACTTGCTACGGGTATGGGATTATGATAATGATCAAGAAGGTACGTTTGATCTATGCGGCGTATATATTACTTGTCCTGCTCCTTCTGGTATTGCAGTAGATAATATTACACAAACGGGAGCCGATATCACTTGGACAACAGGTGGCGCGACTGATTGGGAAGTAGCGATTGTTCCTGCTGGAGATAGCCCTACAAGTGGCGAAGCAGTAACAGGGACAGCGGCTTATACTGCTACCAATCTAATGTCTAGTACGGAGTATGATGTATATGTTCGAGATAATTGCGGTAGTGATTATTCATCATGGGTTGGTCCTGTTAGTTTTACAACTGAATGTAGTACTTTTACACCAGATTATTCACAGGATTTTGCTGATTTTCTTCCAGTATGTTGGGATCAAGCAACCGATGGCGATCTAGCTTCAGGTCCTACGGGGTTAAATTCTAGTTCATGGTTTTCTAGTACCAATCTAGGACAAGAGACGGCAAAAATTAATTTATATTCTGCTGATCATAGTGACTGGTTATTGACACCGACTTTTGATTTATCTGGTGCTAATTATGAGATTTCAATTGATGTGGCTGTTACTAATTATAATAGTGGAGATGCAGATCCTGATGGAATGGGGTCTGATGATGAAGTTCAGTTAGTGTATTCAGATGATGGTGGTACAACTTGGACTTCTATCAATTCGTGGACGGCTAGTGATAATTTGACTAATAGTTTGACTACATTTACTTTTCCTGCTCCATCGTCTGGTAATGCTGTTCAATTTGGTTTGTTAGGTACTGATGGTCCTGTGAATGATCTAAATGATTACGACTTCCATGTTGATAATTTTAGTATTACTGCACCTGCTGTTTGTGATGCTCCTACCAGCGTTACCGTATCTGATATTACGGCTACAGGCGCTAATATCAACTGGACGTCAGGTGGCGCAACGGCATGGGAAGTAGCAATCGTTAATTCTGGAGCTGGCGCTCCTACAACAGGAGAAGCAACTACTTCAAATCCGTATGCTGCTGCTAATTTAGCTGCTTGTACTAGTTTTGATGTATATGTACGAGATGACTGTGGTAGTGGAATGTATTCTGCTTGGTCAAGTGCTGCTTCTTTTACAACACTTTCTACATTGGCAGCAATAGATATTGCCGATCAATCTGTTTGCGCAAGCGCAACGACAGTTGATTTGACAGCATTAGAGCCAGCCGGTCAAACAGGCGGTGTGTGGACGATAGGAGGAGTTGTGGTTACCGATGCAACTTCCGAAACGGTAGCAGACGCTAATACTTATACCTATACACTAACGGATGGTGCTTGTGTAGAAACTGATGATGTGACTTACACTGTTGCCCCAAATTTAGTTATTAATATTGCTGATCAGGAGATTTGCGCAAGCGAAAATCCAGTTGATTTGACAGCACTTGAGCCTACTGGACAAACTGGAGGCACTTGGTCGGTGAGCCCCGCAAATGCATATACTGTATCTGATGGAGAAAGTGTGACTTATTCTTATACAGACGGCAATGGTTGTTCTGGAAGTGTGAATGTAACATATACCGTACATGCTAATCCAACGATTGTTATTTCTAATCAAACAATCGATGATACAGATAATCCAGTTGACTTGACAGCTCTTGAGCCTGCGGGACAAACTGGAGGCAGCTGGTCGGTAAGCCCTGCAAATGCTTATACCGTGTCTGATGGCGAAACCGTGACTTACACCTATGCAGATGCTAATGGTTGTGAAGGAACAGCAGATGTTACTTTTACTGTAAATACAACATCTAGCTGTCCAGGTGCTGGCGCAATTGTAATTACCGAAATTATGAAAAATCCTGCTGCCATAGGTGATAATGACGGTGAATGGTTTGAAGTATATAATACAACAGGTGCTGCTATTGATATGAGTGGCTGGACGATTAAGGATGATGGCTCAAACGCTCATGTAATAGGCGCATCTATCATGGTACCTGCTAATGGTTATGCTGTATTTGGTAATAATGCAGACAGCGGAACAAACGGCGGATTTACTGTGGATTATGAATACAGTGGTTTTACTTTAGGAAATGGAACGGATGAAGTTGTATTGGTTTGTAGTGGTTCTGAAATAGATCGTGTGAACTATAATGATGCAGATTTTCCTGATGATGCAGGTGCTAGTATGTCTTTGGATCCAGCTAAATTCAATGCTACAGATAATGATGATGGTGCCAATTGGTGTAGTGCTACAACTGCATATGCATCAGGAGATTTAGGTACACCTGGAGCTACTAATGATAATTGTGGTGGTTGTACGCCTCCTGTGATTGATATTGCAGATCAGACTATGTGTGCAAGTGCGAATCCTGTTGATTTGACTAGTTTAGAGCCAACCGGACAAACTGGCGGCACATGGGCTTTGTTGGGTGATCCGATTTCTGATGCAACAGCAGAACAAGTTGGTGATGGGGTGACTTATACCTATACTTGGACAAATGCTAGTGGATGTGAAGGTAGTGATAATGTGACCTTTACAGTAAATGCCAATCTTACAGTTAGTGTATCAGATGCAACTATTTGCGCAAGCGAAAATCCAGTTGATTTGGCTGGATTTGAGCCTACAGGACAGACTGGCGGCAGTTGGTCTGTAGCCACGCCTTACAGTGCTGCTGATGGCGATGTTTTGACTTATACTTATACAGATGGTAATGGATGTGAAGGCTCAGGTGATATGACCTTTACAGTAAATGCCAATCCTACAGTTAGTGTATCAGATGCAACTATTTGCGCAAGCGAAAATCCAGTTGATTTGGTTGGACTTGAGCCAACAGGACAGACTGGCGGCAGTTGGTCTGTTGCCACGCCTTACAGTGCTGCTGATGGTGATGTTGTGACTTATACTTATACTGATGGTAATGGATGTGCAGGTGCTGATAACATGACCTTTACAGTTCTAGCGAGTCCTGTTGTTGCGATAGCTAACCAAACTATTGATGCGACGGATAATCCAGTTGATTTGACGGCATTAGAGCCTGCAGGTCAGACAGGTGGTACATGGTCTGTTAGTCAGCCAGATGCTTATACTGTTTCTGACGGTGAAGTCGTGACTTATACTTATACTGATGCTAATGGATGTGCAGGCTCCACTAATGTAACCTTCACTGTAAATGTTGGACAAACCGTGCCAGATTGTACAACTATTGTTAGTCCGATTGATGGCTCAACGGATGTTTCCGTTAATGCAAATTTATTGTGGAATGCAGTAGTCAATACGGATGGTTATACCTTGACGGTAGGTACGACACCAGGTGGTAATGATATTGTTGATCATTTGGATGTGGTTAGTGCATATTATATGGGATTAGGCACATTGCCTTACGGCCAAACGATCTATGTTTCCATAGTTCCTTTTAATGCGGTAGGTAGTGCTACAGACTGTACTTACTCTACTTTTACAACGGAAGCCTTAGCTGTTGATCCGATTGCTGTATATTATGTAAATACTGCTTTGGATAATTATGGCTATATGCCGACTGTGACCATCGAAGAATGTGGCACGCCTCCTGGCTTTGTAGGATTGCCTTTTACAGGCGGTATTCATATGCCATTAACAGGAGCGCAGTTTGCTGCTCAAAATTTGAGTGCGACAGGTGGATGTAGTGCATTGACCTACGAGTACTGGGATATAATTACTAATAATAACCCTTGTAATTTTGGTGCATTGCGTGCATTTAAAGTAACGGATGCTTGCGGTAATTTTTATATTGTCAAGCAAATACTTGATTATGGTCCTCCAGCACTTAGTGTAATGCAAACAAGTACGAATACGGCTATTGGAAACTTTGGCTTTATGACACCTGTTTCTGGAATTACCTGTAGCAATGGAGACGTGAATGGCTTGCCGTTGACTGCTGGAATTCATCAGTCACTTACGCTTGCGCAAATGAATGCACAGGATTTGACTATTACTGGTGGATGCGATGTCACTTACGAATACTGGGATATCGTGACTAACGGTGGAGATTGTACGACAGGGATGCAAGTTTTGAGAGCGTTCCGAGTAAATACGGCTTGTGGCTCTTATACGGTTAAGCAAATGATTACAGTTGATGCTACACCTGTTTTGTCAGTCGGATTGACGGAGACAAGTACTGGTACTGTTCTGTCTAATTATGGCTTTATGAGTCCTGCAACAGTTAGCTGCGCAGCTAATGGAAATGTTGACGGCTTAGCATTGACTAATGGAGTACATCATTCATTGACTGCTGCGGAGTTTGCGGCTCAGGATTTGACAGTAACCAATCCATGCCATCCAATGACCTATGAATACTGGGATTTGAATATTGGTGGTGGCAATTGTGCTACAGGTACAAGTATCCTAAGAGCTTTCCGCGTAAGTGGTGCTTGTGGTGTTTATACTGTTAAGAAGATGATTACGGTAAATACAATTCAAGGCTATGCTACGAATTCAGGTCTTAATCAGGACGCGATGGCAACATTGGTAAAAGACAATGGATTAAGCATTGACTTGAGTCCTAATCCTGCTTCAGATGTCCTTACAGTTAAAGTTGGTTCTTCTTATGAAGGAGACGCTTATATCCAAATAGTTAATGGTCAAGGTGTTCTTGTCCAAACTGAAAGAAGTTCTTTAGTAAAAGGGTTAAATGGATTTACCTACAATGTTAGCAAGTTACCTACAGGGGTTTATTTCCTAAAGGTTACGAATGGAGAAACTCAGAAAGTTGAACGGTTTATTGTGAGATAAATGGTTTGGTTAAATTAATGATTAACTGAGTATGGCTGCCACCCTGTTGGGGTGGCAGCTTTTTTATTAGTTCCTAATCTCTTTTTTATTGAAAATATCGTAGTTGTAGCTTTTTTGTTATTTGTTATGTCTGCTCTGCTATTCATCGAATATAGTTGGTAAGTCAGAGTCAAATTAACCGATTCTTTTCAGAAATATATCGACTGTACATTCTGTACATTAGGATACTGATTTTTACAAAATTTGGATTTACTCCCCGTAAAACGAATAGATTACTAACCGATAACTCTTCTTGTAGGCTTTTACAGAATCATAGATAGATGGTGCACTACGTTTTGGGATGTAAAATTCTTGTAACTCTAATGTTTACTATCCGTATTGTAGATGGTCTAGTATTGTTCTAGATGGGATTGTTTGCAGATGTGAAGGGAATATTTGTCTCTAAAAGGTGTTTTAGCTTTGGAGTAGCTAAAGTCATGATCGATTGGTGGCTTTGGTATGATATTATATCTTTTTATATCTGTGATTTTATCAAATATTAATGCTTATTCTAAATTTTTTCTTATGAAAAATCTGATTCTTTCATTCTTTCTGTTAGGCTTTTCGCTCCTTGCGAGTACTGGAAACCTAAAGGGACAAGATGTATCTTTGGAATCTTCTTCTGATGCAATGACATTGGCAGTTAATGACGTTGTTACCTTTACGGTGATTGCCTATAATGATGGACATACGAATATAACAGGGCTGACGATTAAGGATGCTGTGCCAATAGGTACAACCTTTTCCAATGCTAATGCTCCAATGGGGACGACCTATGATTCTGCTACAGGAATATGGGATATTGGCTCTGTAATGAACTCTTCGGTTGATTCTATGATTTTGACCCTTTCTGTAACGGTTGTTTCGGAAGGTGTTATTTTTAATTTGGCGGAAGTGATGACTATGAATGAAGCCGATTCAGATTCTTCGCCAGGTAACGGAAGCTGGGTAGAAGATGATCTAACTACTTCGTGCACGACAGTACCGGTTCCTTTTTGCTCTGCAGGAGGAGATACGGTCACGCTTACTGCTGCATCGGGCTTAGTTAATTATCAATGGTACTTAGATACTGGTGCTGGGCCTGTAGCCATAAGTGATGCGACAAATATGACGTATGATGCTACCCAAGTAGGCACTTATACCTACACAGCGGAGCAAAGTGGTTTTACCTGTAGTCTAGGACAGTGCTGCGGTACGATATTAACAGAGCTTTGTGGTTCTGTAGGTAATTTTGTTTGGAGTGATACCAATCAAAATGGTATTCAGGATGCGGGCGAAGCTGGGATTGATGGAATAAAAGTGTATCTATTGGATGTTTTTGGAAATATTCTAGATAGTACCATTACCGCAGGCGGTGGATTGTATGATTTTGGCAATCTAGCTGCTGCTCAATATCAGATAAAATTTGATGTTTCTGCAGGATATTCTGCTACTATCCAAAATGCTGGTGGCGATGACACCGTTGATAGTGATGGTGACCCCAATACAGGCTTAACATCTATTTTTACTTTATTAGAAGGAGAAGATAATTCGACTTTGGATTTTGGACTTATTCCTTTTAGTGGATTGATTGGTGATTTTGTTTGGCAGGACTTAGACAAAGATGGCATCCAAGATGCAGGTGAGCCAGGCATAGAAAATGTAAAAGTCTATTTGAAAGATAATACAGGAGCCATTATAGACTCTACTTTGACAGATGCTGCCGG
>CAMZKG010000294.1 GCA_947311105.1 uncultured Saprospiraceae bacterium | reverse complement strand
TTTTAGGCAGAAAATAGGCATTTTTGTGTATGTTGAAGCTATTTTTTTTGAAGCGTAGCTGGGCTACGTGATAAAAAAATAGCAAAAACAGGGGCAAAAAGGGCATTTTGTGGCAAAAATTTGCCCTACCTAAATGGTTACTAAAAAAAAGCCGCCTTCAAAAACTTGAAGGCGGCCATCCTAGTGTAGGAATTGGACATGTTCAATCGTGTAATTGTCGTGTCCCTATTTAAGTAGTTTTTCTAGTTGATCTTCAAGTTCGTACTCATCACCGCTGACGTAGCCAGAGTGCCGATAAATGATGTTGCCTTTGCCATCCAATAAAAACGTCTCCGGAATGGTCATAAAATTTAGGGTGGTTTGAAGTTCGTTGCCTGGATGATTTAAGATGATGTAGTCCCATCTTTTTTGGCTAACAATCGTTTTTACTTTAGGTAGAGTGCGGGCATTATCGGTTGAGATGGCCACTATTTGTAGATTATATTTATCTTGCCAGTCGGGGTAAAGCTCTGCCATATTGGTCAATTCTAGTTTGCAAGGCTTGCACCAAGTCGCCCAGAAGCTGATTAGGGTAGGTTGGCCATTTTTTACGTAATCCTTCAAATCCACTCTCTTACCTTGCAAATCATAAACTCTGGCGTTGGTCGGAAATTCAGTTGTTTGTCCGAAAACGGTCAAAGACACAAAAAATGTCATAATAAAAAGGAGATTAAGTCGCTTCATTCTTATTTTTTTTTAATATTTGTGATTCCGAATGGATTAATTGGTTTCCAAAGCAGTGTTTTGACTAACTTTGATACCGCAAATATAGGCTAATGATTGGAGCTTATTCGTTGTTTTGAGCCGATTAACCATTGATTAACGTCTGTAATTGGTCATTTTGACCTTTTTAAAGCCTTTTTTGCGGAAGCGAAGGCACTTCTTGAGTAACGGGTTTGATTTTCCTGCAAAGGAATCTACCAAAACAAAGAAAAATGAAAAAAATATTGCTTTTATTAAGCTTTATGCTGGCTACTTCTTTTGCTTTTGGGCAAGAAAAGTTGATTTTGGGCGGAAGCCTGTCTGGAACAGCCAACTTTTTTAGAGCCGATTCGACCATTGGAGCGATTAATACGCCACAGTATGACCATCAATTATTTGGTTCCGAAACATGGGTGGCCTTGAATGCCGCTTATCAAGGGTTTGAAGGGGGGATTCGATTTGATATGTTCAATAATTCTAATTTGATAGACCCCAAAGGCTCTTATACCGATCAAAAAATTGGACGTTGGTTTTTGCGCAAGCAGATAAAAGACCTAAATGTGGAAGCAGGGTATATCTATGATCAAATCGGATCTGGGATTATTTATCGGGCCTATGAAGAGCGTACATTGGCGATTGATAATGCCCTTTATGGGGCGCGTTTGGCTTATAATTTGGGCGCCAATTGGAAGGCAACCGCCTTTGCAGGCAAACAAAAAAACAGATTTGAGACCTATCCGACGACTATCAAGGGAGCGACCTTGTCGGGTTTTGTGAAACTAGATTCGTTGGGTAAGTTTGCGATTAGCCCTGGGGTTGGGGTGGTAGAGACCACGCTGTCTGATGCGACTATGGAGCGAGTGGTATCGGCGATTTCGACTTATACGCCGCAGGATAGTATTAGCCCAATATATAATACTCGCGCAGTGACCTTTTATAATACCTTGTCGGCAGGGAAGTTTTCTTGGTATTTGGAGACGGCGTTTAAGTCAAAGGGGGTGATGTTTGATCCCCTTGCGGAAAAAAATAACTGGACGGGGCAAAAATCTTTGGGTAAGCTAGTCAATCGTACAGGAAGTGTATTGTACTCGACGTTGACCTATGCACAGCGGGGTTTAGGAATAACCGTCGAAGGAAAGCGCACCGAAAATTTTAATTTTAGAGTAGATCCCTTTGTGAGTTTGAATCGGGGGGCTTTGAATTTTTTGCCCCCGATGGCTCGATCTAATACCTATGCGTTGACGGCTTTTTATTCGCCAGCTACTCAAGAGTTTGGGGAGCAGGGGGTTCAGGTAGATATTAAATATTCCCCTTCTCGAAAAATGAATTTTGGGCTAAATTATTCTAATATTCAAGACCTTGATAATACGCCATTGTATCAAGAAATTTATGCAGATTTTTCGATAAAACATAAGCGCAAATGGGTGTTGACTACAGGTGTCCAATTGCAGCATTATGATGTCGAACGCTATTATAATGAGCCTGGCGCTGCGGATGTAAATACCGTCACGCCTTTTGCCGAGTTTTTGTATAAGCTTACGCGAAAAAAATCCCTGCGTTTTGAAGCCCAATATTTGAACATGTTGAAAGGTGACCATAAGGAGCTGCCGAGCAATGGCAGTTGGGCGTATTTGTTGGCAGAATACAATATCGCACCACATTGGAGTTTTGCCCTTTCCGATATGTTTAATGCCTTACCTGGGGAGACATCTATCGTTAATGCGGCGACAGGCAAAAAAGAAATTACGCACTATCCAAGGGCTGATGTCTTTTATTCAACGGGTTCAACACGGTTTGGATTTAGTTATGTCAAACAAGTGGATGGTATTGTTTGTACAGGCGGAGTGTGTCGCTTAGAACCCGCCTTTAGTGGGGTGAAGGCTACTCTAAGTACTTCATTTTAAATGGTTTACACAAAAAATAAACAGATGAAAAAGACATTACTTTTTGCATTACTGACTATCGGTCTATTGGGTTGCCTTGATAAGGATTCCGTAAATATTCCTACATTGGGTAGTGGAACGGATAGTGAACGTAAGGTGCTGATTGAAGAGTTTACAGGCGTGCGATGTGTCAATTGCCCCGATGGGAGCGCAGAGATTCAAAACCTTATCGCCTTGCATGGCGAAAACTTGATTGCCGTTTCGATACACTCTGGTTTTTTCTCCAAGCCTTATGATGAAAATAAATATGATTTTCGGACGGCAGATGGAGATGCCATTGCGACTATGTTGGGTGAGCCACAGGCTTTTCCTTCGGCTATTGTGAATCGGAAGTTATTTGCAGGACAAAATGAACGGCAAATATCGAAGCAATCTTGGGCAGGTTATATTCAGAATGAATTGGCGGAAGCGCCTAAGTTTAATTTGAGTATGAAGGCTAATTTTGATGAAGCCAGCCGAAATTTAAAATTAAAAGTGACCATCGTGCCGTTAGAAAATGTCCATGAAGATATAAACTTATCGGTACTCCTAACAGAAGATGATATTCAAGACTACCAGATTACGCCAGCTGGAAAGATTCCAGATTATAATCATAAGCATGTCTTTCGACGGGTTTTGACCAATGAAGTGGGGGGCGTTAGCTTAGGCAGCTCCTTTACGAAAGGTCAAAGCGAGTCCATGGATTTTGCGATAACCATCCCAGACGAATGGAAAGCTGATAATTGTCACATTGTTTCATTTGTACACAAAAATGGCGCCGATTTGGATGTGCTTCAGGCGGAGCAGGTGAAGATGAAGTGATGATTTTCTTTTGGATTGGGTAAATTTTGACTCCACTCCAAAAAGAAAAGTCAAGATGCATTTTATCCTGTATGCTCCAATTTAAACAATGATTTTTGGCTGGTTTCAGTTGAACCCTTGCACCCTTGCACAATTGACTACAATGATTTTTCGGAGTAAGCCCATATTGGGCAATGTTAATTTATTGATAATCTTTGGTAGATAGTATCTGAAGATATATTTCTTTTTCGTATTTTGGCGTGTTCCTAAAACAAATAAATGCTTGGCTTATTGATGAGTCGAGCATTCAGAAACCTTTAAGACATGATGAATAGCCGATTTTTATTAATAACGGCTTTACTTTTTGCGCTAATATTAGGCGTAGGCTGCGATGAAACGCAAGAAATACCTAAAGTGGAAGGCAATTTTGATACATTGGTGGAGACCTATGAGCCCAAGGATAGAGATATTTGGCAAAAGCCAGATGTGATATTCGACTTGCTAGGCGATATGAGCAAAAAGACGATTGCGGATGTCGGAGCGGGCACAGGGTATTTTTCTATTCGGCTTGCGCCAAAAGCCAAAAAGGTGCTGGCTTTGGAGATTGATCCTAGGTTTGTGAAATACATTGATTCGGTCAAGGTACATGTCCTAAACGCAGAAGAAGCAGATAGATTGACCACTCGTCTAGTGGGCAAAACCAATCCAAAGCTGAAGACTGGTGAAGTGGATGATGTCTTAATCGTAAACACTTTTGGTTATATCAAAGATAAAGTGAGTTATTTGGAGCGCCTAAAAAAAGGAATGAAGAACAATGGGCGTATTATCATTGTTGATTATCGCAAGGAAAATAGCTCGAAAAAAGGATTTGCTAATTATTTAGTCACCTTTGAAGATGTAGAAAAAATGCTCAAAGAAGCTGGGTTTTCTAGACTATTGACGGATAATTATTCGCTTGATTATCAATATATTATCATGGCTCAAAAAGGGCGATAGCCTACAAATTATGTCTGAAGAAATGTCCATCATCGATAAAGCCATAGCTCATTTTACCGAAGAGCTAGGAGAGCGGGGCTTGCGCAAAACGCCCGAACGATTTGCCATCTTGCGAGAAATTTATAATTTGGGCGGGCATCTAGATGCAGAAGACCTTTTCATGCACATGAAAAATCAAAACTACCGCGTGAGCCGTGCTACGGTTTACAATACTTTGGAGCTATTGGTAGAAGTTGATTTAGTCAAAAAACTACAGTTTGGGAATAATATCACGCTTTTTGAAAAATCACTCGGATACAAGCAACATGACCATTTGATTTGTACCAAATGTGGCAGAGTACAGGAGTTTTGTGATCCCCGAATACAGCAGACCAAGTCCATGGTCGAAGAGTTCATCGATTTTGAAATTACCCATCATAGCCTTAATATTTATGGATTTTGTCGGGAGTGCCGCAAGAAGTGAGCAGATTAAAGCTGGGGTATAGCGGTGTAACGGGGGAGCGGTGTAACGGGTGTAGCGGTGTAGCGGGTGTAGTGGTGTAGCGGGTGTAGTGGTGTACGGGTGTAGCGGTGTAACGGGTGTAGCGGTTATAGCGGTGTAGCGGCACACGGAGCGATGAGCAAATTTTCATTTTGTTACCATACGGTTGCCCTTAAGAAAGGGAAACCTATGGAAGGGTTTTATGAAAAGAAATAAAATGAAAATTTGCGGTCTATGATTTTTTGTTCAAGCATGTAAGCGTTCAACTGATTGCCAGATGGAATTATTGCCCCAAAAAATTTCTTTTTGCTTGTCTTTTTTAGCGAAACCCCACCAATGTGCCCCTTTATTAAGGGGTACTTTATGGTCAAGCAAAAAGAAATTTTAATTGGGCGGTCATTATTGGGAGCCTGGCATCCCCTTCATCGTACCCGTGGCGATACTCGCTGCGCTCGGCTCTACATCTTGCAAATTAATTTACAAGACCACTCGTTCCACATTCCCGACTCACGGCCTAGAGTAAATTTTCATTTTGTTACAAGGTCACTTAAACTACACATTCACCCCAAATACAGAGCCGACCAAAGCAGTCATCCCCATGGCGATAGTTCCCCAAAATGTAATTCTGATAACTGCTTTGGAGACGCTGGAACCACCCGCTTTGGCTGAAACAGCCCCCAAGGTACCTAAGAATAATATGGCAAACCCATATAAATAGTACTCTAAATTGTGAAGTGGCAACCACAAAACGACCAAAAACGGTAGTAAACCACCCCCAACGAAAGAAGCCCCCGAAGCCAAAGCAGCTTGTAAGGGCTTGGCTTCACTTATTTCATTGATGCCGAGTTCGTCTCTAACGTGCGCGCCTAAGGCATCATATTCTGTTAATTCTTTTGCGACAGTCAAGGCGGTTTCTTTTTTTAGTCCCCTTTTCACATATATTTGCGCAAGCATCTGAAGCTCCATTTCAGGCATCTCTTCTAATTCTCTTTTTTCTCTTTCGATGTCTGCGGTTTCGATATCTGTTTGAGAGCTTACGGACACGTATTCTCCTGCTGCCATAGCTAGCGCACCTGCCACTAGTCCCGCCACCGTTGCCAACATTACAGGTTCTTTGGTCGTACTAGCCGCGGCCATACCTATAGCTATACTTGCCGTCGATAAAATACCATCATTAGCCCCCAAAACCGCAGCACGCAACCAATTACTTTTATGGATGTAATGGGTTGCTAAATAATCTTTTTCTAAGTCTGTCATTTTTTTTGTCTTTCTATTTTCGGCATTTATATCTTTACCCAGTCAAAGGTACGCCAAAGTAAAAACTTAGAACCAACAGCAGTGGCTTTTGTTTTGGTCATCTTCGTAATTTTTAGATTGATGGTAATTCCCTTTTCGGGCCCGTACAATTTACCATTGAGCCATTTTTTATCGCTTTCGCTAAAAACTAGATCCGTAATAATGGTTTTCCCTAAAAGGTCATCATTGCGTTTTGCCTTATCAGGATTCTTAATATCTTTGGTGACATTTTTCTCATAGTCATCTAAAGAAATTATCTTTCCTGAATAGGTATTTCCATCCTTTATTAACTCAATTTCCATACCATTGGGTAGTTTGTACTTACCCAAGATATCATCTGCTTTTTGCGCAAGCAGAGAAGACGCTGTTAACAAAGTCAACAACAAAGTAAATTTCATTTTTTTCATCATGATATTAAATTTAAAATGTAGGCTTTCATACAAGATACTCACACAAGTATTCCAGCCTACATCAACGTGAAATTTTGATTAAAACAAGGTACAAGCACCACCTATCTACCCACACAATTCTTCCTTGCTTGCACCTTCTCTATACTAAAACAAAACGAAAACTTATTCCCAACCGAAGCGCTCTTTAATAGAGTCCACTACGGCATAAACCATTGGTACTAAGTACACTGTCAAGATTAAAGAAGACATCAATCCACCAATGATAATCCATGCCAAAGCGTTCTTCCATTCGGCACCTGTACCAGCACCTAAGGCAATGGGTAACATACCAATCACCATGGACAAAGTTGTCATCAAAATCGGACGCATCCGCTCTTTACCCGCAATGATTAATGCCTCCTTATAGTGCTTGCCTTCTGCCTTTAATTGATTGGTAAAATCGACAATTAAAATTGCATTTTTCACCACCAGCCCCATTAACATAATCATCCCCAACAAAGCAAATAAACTTAGATTGCTTAAAGATAAATTTAGCGCAAGCAATGCCCCTATCACAGCCGCTGGAATAGAAAATAATACCACAAATGGATAGACAAAACTATCATACAACGCCACCATAATCAAATAAATCAACAAAAATGATATTAATAATACACTCCCTAATGCCCCAAAACTTTCATTCTGCTTTTTCACATCGCTACCCCATGTCATAGAAATACCCTCAGGTAATGGATTCTTCTTCACATACGCCACTACATCTTTTGCCATGGTTCCTGATGGACGTCCCAACGCATCCGCCGTAATGGTCACAGATGGTTGTCTATCGAGCCGCTCCAACAAGGAAGGCGATTTACTCTGCTCAACTTTTGCAAATTCATTGACTTCTATCGCCATGCCTTTCGGATTGATAATAGTCAAGTTCTTTACATCATCATAATTCCTTCTATCAAAATCATCTAACCAAATACGCACAGGGTATTCCACGCCTTTATCCGTCAGAGTTGCGTCGTCATTACCCGTAAAGGCCGTCCGTAGATTCATGCCTACATAGGCGGTATTTAAGCCTAGACGTTGCATTTTATCCCGATCTGGGACAACCTTTAATTCTGGGCTGCCTTCTTCCACGGACAATCTCACATTATCCGCACCTGGGACATCTTCAATAATCTTTTTTAAATTTTGTGCAGTTTCCATCACTACTCTACTATTGCTTCCACTCAGCGTAATTTCAATAGGCGAAGTTCTTGGGACTAATCCCAGTTCAATCATGGAAAAGCTAATTCCCGGAAATTCTTTCCGCAAGGCTTCCCGCATCGCAATAATATAATGAGTGGTGGTCTCGCCATTGCGTTCATTTTTGGGCTTCAACTGAACCGTAAACTCTGTCTTATTGGGCGCCCCGACCCCCAAGCTGCCAATACTTGTACTCGGTCCACCAATATTACTAAAAACGGTCTTCACTTCTGGCTGTTGTAATAAAAATGATTCTACTATTGTGGAAGTTATATTATTATTTTGAATGCTTGAAGATTTGTCATATTCCAAAGCCAAACTAAATTTTCCTTGATCACCAGTGGACACTAACTCCATCCCTACAATCCCCTGTTTCATCATCGCTCCAGTCATTCCAATAAGTAAAATAATAATTCCTAAAAAAGCCAATTTGTGATTAATGACCCAGTCCAGTTGCTTACCATACCAAGTGATAAAATTATCTAATTGATGCTCAAACCCAATTAAGAATTTATTAAAAATATTGGTAGGTTTAAGGTCTTCGGATTTTCCAATTCGAGAAGCCAACCAAGGAGTTAATGTAAAACCAACCAACAAACTTGTCAAAGTAGAGACCATCACCACCACTGCAAATTGCTTCAACATATCTGCTACAAAAACCTGCAAAAACAAAATAGGCAAAAACACAACAATATCCACTAACGTAATAGACAGGGCCGAAAATCCAATCTCCATCCGGCCGTCTAAAGCCGCTTTGCGCTTCTCCTTACCCATATCCAAATGTCGCTGTATATTTTCCAAAACCACCGTCGCATCATCCACTAATATGCCGATAATCAAGGACATAGCTAACAAAGTCATCAAATTTAAAGTATATCCTAATAGCCACATGGCGGCAAAAGCGGTGACCAAAGACGTCGGAATGGCAATTAAGACAATCAAAGAATTTCGAAAACTATGCAAGAATAAAAGCATTACAATTGACACCAAAATCACCGCCAAAATCAAGTCATCTACTACGGCTTCCACTGCTGCAATGGTATTATCGGTACTATCGTCTGCCACCGTAAATTGCACGTTAGCCGGTTTATTTTTTTCAGCTATCTGTTTTATTTTTTTTCTAACCAAAGTAGAAACATCGACGGCATTAGCATCACCCTGTTTTTTTAATATTAATCCTAATCCTCCTTTTCCATTAAACCGACTCAATGAGGTAATTTCTTTTACACCGTCGGACACCACAGCGACATCTTTGACATAAACCGGGCTACCAGGCGTCGGCATACCAATTTGGACGTTTTTAATATCTTCCAAATCATGGAATTTTCCAGTCAATCTCACCGAGCTCCTTTCGGAAAATGTCTCCACATTACCAGCTGGCAAGTCCAATCCAGAACGATTAATCGCCTCCACTACTTGCAGCAAAGAAATTTTATATAATTTTAATTTTTCTTGATCAATTTTCACTTGAATCTCTCGTTCTTCCCCTCCTAAAATGGTCACTTCGGCGACTCCTTTTAACTGCTGAATCTGTGGCAAAAAATCATCCGTCATTTTTTGATAAAACTCCGTCGCAGGCAAGTCACTTGTCGCACTAATGGCCATTATCGGCAAATCATTGGGAGACACCTTACTCATCATAGGACTTAATATAGCATCTGGCAAATCTTTCCTAATATTATCAATATATCTTTGGGCATCCTGCATCGTGACAGCCAAATCTGTTCCATATTTCATATTAGCAATAATCACGGAAGCATTTGGGAGTGACTTGGTCACTAAGTAGTCCACCCCTTCTAAGTTGGACAAGGCGTCTTCAATTTTTCGGGAAACCGAAGTCTCCACTTCATTGGGCTCCGCACCTGGATAAATGGTTTTTATCACTACCACGGGCTGGTTAAAATCTGGTAATAACTCGTAACTCAGATTTTTGTAACCGATGTAACCCAACAGGGTCAACACGCTAAACAATACGATGATTAGCGAAGGTCGTTTGATTGATATGTCTGTAATATTCATCGTGTTCGATTTATTTAGTTGTGATATTTGCACCGTCATACAAATTAATAAAACCACTTGTCACAATCTGGTCACCTACATTCAAGCCGCTTTCTACTACCGCCTTGTCCCCAAACCTACGAGATACAACTATCGGCTGCAAGGCTGATTTTCCATCTTTTACTAAATAAACACTAGGTTTTATGTTAGAACCCACAATAGCAGATGCCGGAATAACAATACTCTTTTCACCCGTAGATTCCGCAAGGTTCAATTTACCAAACATACCCGCCTTTATTTTTTGGTCTGCAGTATTTTTTACTTCAAACTGAACGGGGTACGTATTACTACCATTTCCCTGACTGGCAATAAAAATGGCTTTACCCATTAGCTTCATTTCTGGATAGGCGTCCACCGAAATAGGATAACTCTTTTTTAATTTAAACTGCCCAAGCTCGCTTTCAGGTACATTTACGGTAAATTTCAAATGCCCGATATCAGACATAATTAATAGCGGTCGTCCAGGTGCCGCAAAAGAGCCAATCTCAGCCATCTTCTTTACGACAACACCGGAAAAAGGAGCGTAAACCGTCGTTTTATTAATCTGCTCCAAGATAGTTGCCCGCTGCGCATTAGATGCTTTCAGGCCTAATTCTGCTTTTTCTAGCTTTACAGCCTGGATAGCATCTGCTTCGACAAGCGCCGTAAAACGTTGAATATCAGTGTTTAATCCTTCAATCTTCACATCTAGTGCTTGTAATTGTAGCTCTAGCATAGACTTATCCAACTGCATCAAAACTTGACCTTTTCGGATGCGATCGCCTTCGTCAAAATTAATCGCAATAATTTTACCCTGCATCTCCGAATTTACTTGAGTATTTCGATTGGGCATAAAATTACCTGTGATTTGGTTGGTTTCTGATTCGGACTCCAGCTTTAAAGTCGTAGTCAAAACATGGATGGGCTGCTCGCGATTAAAGTGAAAAACACGATTATCGACGACTTCTTTGTTACCCTTCAATTTTAATACTATTAATGCGACTAAAGCCAGCAAAATTAGTAGGTTGATGATGTATTTCATTTTATTTGATTTTATGATTTTTGAATTGCTTTCGCAAAAAACAATTAGTTTTGGAAATTTCCTGTGACGTTCTTCAACTCCAAATCCGCCTTATAAAAATCAATAACAGCAGTAAGATAATCCTGCTGCGCCTGACGTAAAGCAGAGTCCGCCAAGAGCACGTCCGTAATGGACGCCAGTCCTTCTTTTTGCTGTATAATGGTCTGGTCGTATATTTCTTGGGCAAATTTGATTTGGGCTTTAGTGGCGTTGATTGATTCACCAGCCACAGCAATTTTTAAAGTTGCATTCCGTATTTGCAAGGCATTTTGGTCTTTTAATAATTCCAATTGTAAATTATTATTGACGATTTCGTGCATTTTCACTTTCTTTTTCTTTTTGGTCATATTCCCATCAAAAAGGTTGTAGGTCGCCTTGATGCCCACCAAACCCAAAGGGCGAAACTCTAAAAATTGATTAGGAGATTTATCGTATCCAAAACCCGCTGCTCCATAAGAACCATACGCAACCACAGTAGGTAATTTAGCTTTGTCAATCATGTCAATCTCACCTTCCAATAGGCGTTTTTTGGTTTCCACCAAACGCATATCAGTGGTCACATTGGTTGGATAGTCTTGGAGTGGGCGGTATTCAATTTTCGGCTCTACATCAATACTTTCATCAAGAGACACCCCCATCCAAGTTTTCATTCCATTAAGAACCTGCTCATACTTTCCAAGCAAGATATTTTTTTTGCTTTTTAGCTGTTCTATTTGGAGTCCGATTTTATTCACGTCAGTTCCCAACGCTAACTTATGCTCTTTTAATAGACTTAGGGTCTGGTGCAATTTATTGCTATTCGCCAAATTATCTTCAATAAATTTGATTTGGCTTTTGATAATCTGGGCATTGTAATACAACTCCGAAATATTAAAAAGAATTTCTTCTTTGGATTTTTGATATTTTAACTCTGCTAACTCTACTCCCACATCCGTATTTTTGATAGCACTTTTTAGCTGTGGATTATAAAGGGGCATGGCGACCTGCAAATTTGCGTTAATATTATGTGGCACACCAAATTGTGCGTCATTATACACGCCTTCTGGAGCCATCGGATTAAACGCATTCGCCGGAATAAACTGAGTGGGCAAGTCAATAAAATACTTATAGTCCGCCTCTATTTTTACTTTAGGCATCAAATTGGCTTTGACCTGCGTTTTTCGGTCTTTTCCCTGCTGAATGCTATTTCGTCCTAGCTCCAATTTTTTATTGTTTGCCACTGCGGTATCGATACATTGATCGAGCGGCCAAACCTGTGCATTAACTACCTGATTACCAAGCACTAACAGCAAGATAACAAGGTGTTTGCGAATGTTCACTAACTTCATTGTGAAATATTTTTTTGGATGGACTGCTCCACCCGATTAGATTATTTGAAAAATTGATTAAAAGTTTTAAACGCTGCTTTCACTTCATTAAACTGTTTGGCAGCATCTATATCATTATCTGCTTTCGCAAAATCATTTACCGTATCGATGTAAGGCAAGAGCCATTTGTGCAATTCATCATGAGCCTTTCCAGTCATGGTACAATTGGAAGTCAAGCCATCAATATTTTCCATCAAATCCATGGCAAGAACTTGATAGTCATTATAAGATTTTCCTGAAAAGGCATCCACTTCATCATTCATCTTTTTGATGTAGGTCATCATATTGTCATCGACTTTCCAAGGCTGCCCCTGGTTTAATTCGATAACATCACTATGCTCATGCTCTGCTTCATGCTCCTCATCTGTTTGTTGGTGACTGCTCCTATCGTGCGCAACATCTTTTCCTTCCTGCTTAGCATCATTTGCGCAAGCGCCAAATACAAAAAGAAAGGAAAGTAAAATTAAATTTTTAAACTTCATGTGTTCAATTTTTTAGTTAAAACTATCAATATGTCGGAGACAAATTTAGCGAAAAGGAGATTCTATTCCTACGTCTTTATTTGCCCTTTTGTTAATCGTTAGAAAAGCAACGATTGCCAAAATGGTAGTAACCCCCATCCTAAACATCATCGCCTTGACCGTTCGTTCTTCATAGATTCCCCCTGCTTCGATGTGCATTTTTAGTCCAACAAAAGCGGCAATCAAAATCACCAAAAAGGAAATCAATACTCCAAAAGTCCATTTTTTCTCTTTTACAAAACCATAAGCTGCTACCCAATATGCCCATCCTGCAAAGAAATTAGTCCACACAATAAAAGGTACAAAATTGCCTTCTTTGGCGCGAATACCAAACAAATCAAAAATCACAGAGCCAGACATAAAAATAGTCAATCCACCAAATGCGGCTAAAACAAAGGCTGGTAAATATTTAGATAACTGTCTCATTTTGTACGTATTAGGGTTAGTAAAGTATGTATTAAATTATCTCCAGCGCGGACGATATCAAATTTAAAATTACCGACTCTCCACTTAAACATCTGCAATCTCATCGCTCCCATGATGACGTTAACCATTTCTTCGGCGGTAATCTCATTAGTAAACTCACCACGTTGTTGTCCTGTCATAATGATGGGCAATAAAAATTTCATTTTGGTCATCATTATTTTTAATATAGCTTCATTGATGCGCTTGCTTTCTTCCATTAAGCCATCAGAAAAAACCGAAGCAATAAAGTGCGGATGCTCTGCAAAAAAAGCAAACTGACTTTTAAAAAGTATTTTAAAATTTTCTTCGGCAGAAAGCTCTTCCTTAATGACTTTCGAGTAGCGAAAGTTCATATTTTCCGCAAGGTAATCCAACAATGCCAAGACAATATCCTCCTTGCTTTTGAAATGGCGATAAATTGCACTCTCAGAAAATTTCATTTCTTTGGACAGATTCTTTATCGTCAGCCCTCCTACTCCTGCGGTAGATAAAATCTTGCCCGCGGCTTCGATAATTTCTATTTGGCGATTAGTCATTGATTTGGTAGTCATTTTTTTATTTATTCATATTTTGAAAAATACCTTGCTTCATTTTGTAAAAAGAAAGACCTAGCCACATCACAGAAATAATAATCGAAATCGCTCCAACCAAGACCAATACGGGTGGCGCCCCCAAATACACTTCTGCCAAAATGCCTATTGGCATCAACAAGCCGACCAAAGCCAGCCACGAGATGGCTTTTACATTTGATAAACGCTCTCTAAAGTGTAACAATAAATAACCAATTAGAATATTCAAAAAGGCAAATAAGTTACCATGAACGTGTGCCAATCGAGTTTCAAAGTGCTTACCAGTCGAATAACTATCGATCCATGCTTGTTTATCAGGCGCAAAGTCTCTTAGATAGATTAACAAGAAGCCATACATCATAAAAAGCCCCATCACAAAGAAGCCTACTGCTATGTTATTTTTTCCATTCATCACTTTATTTTTTATGTGAGTGAACATTCACACTGCAAAGATAAGTGAGCGTTCACTCACATGCAAGATATTTAAAAAAAATTTTCTTTTTTTTTTTTTTAAACTCAAGTTTTGGTACTTAGAAAAGCCCGTGGTTATTGATTTTTTTCCTTTCTAACGCCATAAATAGCCACCATTGTAATTATGCAGTGGCACCCCACAAAGGGGGCGCCACTACCAAAATTACCGCTTAACCAACACTTTGGCCTGACTATATAGACCATTAGAAATTCTCACGAGATATTGGCCAGCTGCCAAGTTTGTCACTGCAAAGTGGCGTGTAAAACTCCCTGCTCCCAAGGTCGCATTGTGCAAATCTGCTAGCTTTTTGCCAGTCATATCCATTAATTCTATGGATACTTTCGCTTTAGTTGGGTTATAAAATTTTACATTAATCCCACCTGTATTGATAGGATTTGGCGTAAGCTGCAAGTCAAAAAGTCCATTGCTTTTCAACTCCTTTAATCCGACCACCGTATTATCGATGTACACCTTAAAAATAGTATTTGAAGCAAAACTCTGCGTACCGCCATTGATAAAGAAAATATTTAGGTCGGTACTTTGTATGCCTCCATAGATATACCCTACCAAGGTTTTACTATTTTCCGGAAGGGCATTAAAATCTATAATCTCTTCCGAAAAATAATTATCAACAGGGATAAACTCCGCACCTGCCCCAACCAATGCCGGCATTTCTATATCCAGCTTCACCTCTTCATAGGTGCCATCATTCAGACGCGTTACGCGACTGATGGTTTTGACAAAAGGTACTTTATCGTCATTCACTATATTTCCAGCATCATCATAATAGTACTGAGCTATCCCACCAAAAAATATGGTATGCATGGTGTTATTAATGGAATCAAACATCGGAATCTTCGCACTATGATACTGGCTCAATAACTGGGTAAAATTAGGGACTACTTCAAAGGTATCGTCCTTTACATTTACAATATCAAAAAATGGCGTATTGTCGGGCTGCTTAAAGACACCCGAAAATATAGTAAATCCATATTCGCCATTCTCAAATACTTGGGGAGACATATTATAGTCGCGACGTGGCAGCACAACGTTATCTGTATAAGGCTCAAGATGTGTAATAATTGGAGCTACTCCGGAAAAATCTAGCTCAAATTTTCTTACCTGACCAGAATACTTTTGATAAAACCCAGGTTCATTATTCGGTCCCATAGGATTATATCGTCCAATAAATTCTTGACCGCCAGCCAGATAATAAACTCCGTCTTTATAACCCATCTGCCCACCAGTAATCGCCATGGTGGTATCTTCTACTTGACGCACATAGTCTATAACTGATTGATTATCAACGACTGCAGCCACAAACTCATCCACATCAATTACTGTAATATCCGGATAAGTAATGTGATCATCAACGGTTGCAGAATATCCGTAACCACCAGTAGTGATTAGTTTATTACCCACTTGAATAAAGTTTTGGTTAGTAGATTGCAACTGCTCAAAGATAGGTGCAGGCAGTTCTTGCAAAGATTTTGACCATGTTTCTTGAGTAACAGGATCTAGCACTGTAGCAAAGGTATTATTATGAATTGCTTGAAAAGCAGCCCATGGCTGCCTCCGATGAAGTCCATCCAAACGACCACCAATGATCAACCATTTCCCGTCAGATGATTTTGCCCAAGTGAAAGAGTGGATTCCCGGCGCATCTGCAATGGTCATTGGTTCAATGCTAACAGAAAAAGGTGCATAAGATGGCTGTGCAAAAGCTACACTACTTAATAACACCATTAAAACTAGTAAAAAGAAATTTTTCATTTTTTTTTTTTTTTACTCACTAGCCCAACCTTACTCAATACAAGTATTGGTGTGAGTATCACAATTTATTAATATGAAACAAACAGTAGCTTCAACTACTAGCTAGCTGAAGCTCCGTACACCAAGACTAATCCTCCTCATACTCCTTCTTCACATCATCATGCTTCTGAATATCTGTTGATAATTCGGTATGGCGTATTTTTCCACCAAGGTTACCAACCTTCGCAAAAACACCAAAAGTCAACAAGCCAAAAACAAAGGTAATTATCGTCGACGTTTTGGCAATAGTTTTATTTTTCCAGATTGCATATAACGACAACAAAGATAATCCACCGAGAAAGGCCATCATTAAAATCGCTTTTTCCGCCAACTCTTCATGCTCATGAATAACGGCATCAGAGATACCCGGTAAATGCTCAACAGCTTCTTCTGCTTCTTCCCCTGAAAAGTAAGCGGGCAAAGCCAAAATAGCCATAACAGCTAGTGTCCCTAACCCTGCTTTTTTAACAGATAAGTCTTTGATAATCAGACCATAAGCCAACACACCTAGTCCGACCAAGGTCCCAACAATCGGAAAGTGATTCAAAATTAAATGCAAATGCGCTCCATCCATGATAATTCGATTTTGTGATTATAAAAAGGTAATTGCCAAAAGATTACTCCTGGAAAAAGTTTTGATACTCCTCCAATTGGCTCTGTATTTTTTGCAAAATATGCGCTCCCCTTTGGACGCTTTTGACTTGCCCTAGCATTTTATTCTTTTTCATCAAAGGCATCAAATACTTATGCAAAGCATTGTGGTCTGGTCCTTCCATCGTACAATCATTCAGCAAATTGTCCAACTCTTTTGAAAACTGTGCAGCAAGCTGATGAAAGTCCCCAGTTTGCTCTAAGGAATTGGCATTGCTTCCAATACGTTTTAAAGCCTGAATATGTTCAAAAGTTGCCTTATCAGAGTGCCACTTTTTTCCATCAACCAAGGCAATTTTTTTCTTCCACATATTACCACCCATGCCCTGACCATTTTTACCTCCGTGCATTTCTTTTTCATGAGCAGCAAACCACTTTGGTTTTTCTAGTTCATTCTCAAAAATATATGTGGCCATTTTTTTTGCATCCTCTTTGGATATGCCTAGTGATGGCATCACGTTGAAACGATTGACAGCTCCCATCATCAAAGCCATTTCTTCTTCAGGGTGCACTATCCAATTAGTCATTTCTCGGACAAATTCATCCTTAGATGAATAGGCTCTTGAATAATGATTTTTTACTGCAATCAAAGGCGGAGCAATGATATCATCATGCGAATTGGTATTTGGATTATGACAAGCATAACAGTTTTTCTTTATTAGCTGCAAGCCTTCTGGCTCTACATCATGTGCCACCTTATCACTTTTATTTGTTGTTGTTGTATTGTCAGCACAAGCACTAAATACTAATACTAACAAACTGATCATCAAGGCAATACTTCCGTTTTTCATAATTTTTAATTTTTAATAGTCGGCTCCGAAAATTCGGAACCGGCACCAAAACAAATGGTACTGAATTTATTGACCACACTGCTCGTGATCTCCACTCAGTACTTCTTCTAACTTCGCTTGCGTGATATATTGTGCAGAATAGACGATGCTATAATTACCCAATTGACTATTAAAAGCACGCATGTGATTTCTAGAACCGCAATTTAGATTTGCGTAAGCACCCAACAAATCTGTATTATTCGTTTTATCAATGGCTTCATCCAAGTCAAAAATATCAACATCTTCAATTGTAGCCCCCACTAATAATGCATCTTCAAGCGACATATCTCCTTTAGCAATTAAAGTATCATAAAGACTTTGCAAATGAGCATCCCCAAACTTTCCGGCATCAGGAGAAAGTGCCACTGGATCTTCTAAGTTGTACTTATTAATTAAAGTCAACAACTTATCCATGTGTCTTTGTTCACTCTTGCCGATATTATTAAATATATTTAGGTCATATTTGGCATATAGGTAATCATACACATCTCTAGCTAATTTTTCTTCTTCTCTCATATACAACAAGTCCTGCTTCTCGCTTGCAGTTAGCTCCATCACAGTTACTTCATCATCTTTACAAGAAGAAGTAAAACCAAGGGCTAAAATAAAAACCAAAATTCCAAAAATTTTCATAATCATTTTTTTGCGATTAAAAAATGGGATATATATCCCTTTCACTAATCCCTAGTACGCCACGTTTTTCATTTTCTTTCACTTTCACAAAAAAAATTGCTTCTTCACTTAACAAGTTAACAATCAATCATTTACAAAACCAACAAGCTACAACACGTACACCCTTTCACTTTCAAACCGCCTTTATACCAGCACCTTTCCATCGTTTTACCCGATCAGGGGATACCAATTCACCACAAAAGCATCAAGGACTACTTACGTCTCCGTCGTTTTTTCATCATTTGCATTCCGCCCCAAGGTCTGATCTCTTCAGCAAAGAATCGATACTTTCCTTTAACCTTCCCAATAATTTTTATTTTCTCCCCTGCTTGTAGAGACAAAATAGGCGGCACAAAAATATCATCGTCCTTATCTACTGTCCAGCTATTACCATCAAACCCCTTTAGGACTATCACCCCATTTTCATGGGAAATAATTTCGCCAGAAAGAAAACCATCCTTTGGTTTCATCCAAATAATCTTTTTCTTCTCTTGAATACTTTCATACGCAGACACTCTAATATCAAAGGCATGCTCTAGTTTTTGGGCACCACCATATACAAAAAAGGATGTTCCAATGATAATACTAAAAGAAAAGGAAAAGATTAAAAGCTGCCCAATCGTATATTTATACCCACGTTTTGATTTATGGATACTATACATCGCCAACCCCAAGAAAACCAATAACAAAACCAACCAAAATAACGGCAACATACCTAGTAGCATCTCTAGCCGAGAATGAGATAAATGGCGAATCACACTAAAGTCCGTCTGCTGGATAGAGAACAAAACAATAGAAAAAGCCGCTGCTCCCACCCATACAAAAAGAATAAACCCCAGACAAATCATTCCATTTAAGAATGTAAATCTCCATTTTGGAATAGGCTCTTCCTGTTTTATTCTATGCAAAAATTCTTCTTTCTCATCCATAATCTTAATCTTCAAAGAATTTAATATTTTTATCCTTTGCAATTTTCACAAACTGTTTTTTGGCTCTATTCACCCGTGTTGCGACAGTCCCCATAGGCATTTTTAGTACATCCGATATCTCTTCATAATTCAAATATTCAAAATATCGAAGAACTAAAATAGACTTATAGCCAGACGACATTTGGTCCAGTACATTTTGAATAGCCCTCTCATTTGGCTTTTCTTCTTGGTCTTCATCTTCTACAAATCCGTCGTTCTCTCCTAGTGTTGTCAAATACTCCACGTCTCGACTCTTTTGCTTGCGCCAAAAGGAAATCGTTTCGTTGTGAACAATTCTATAAGCCCAGGTAGAAAACTTCATGTCCCGATCAAAATTATTTATATTTCGCCAAATCTTTACAAAAGCATCCTGCAAAACGTCTTCTGCATCATCTTTTCCTACATTAGATAGTCGATGTATATACCTTAGCAATTGATGATGATATTTGTTGTAAAGACATACAAAGTATTCTGAGTCAACCAATGCAAGTCGAATCAAGTCCAAATCTGTATATTGCTCACAATCAATCACTTATAATGCTTTATGGGCAATTATTCTCCTCCATCCAAATAATATGCACCTGCCACGACCCACTGTCCTTCTGGACTATTAGAGAAAGTTACCCAATCACTATGCACCGAAGGATTTTTTAGTAACTCTTTTTTCACTTCATCCCCGACCACTCTAAAAGCAAAATACAAGTCTCCTTGTTTGATGACTGCATCAGCGGGCAATCCGGTTTGGCTACTAGCAGCACCATTTATCTTTGCATTAGCAAATACGCCTGGTTTTATGGCAGGATCTTTATGTTCTTCAATATGACAATGCACATTCATTGTATTTGTCTCAGGATCTATCAGTGGATTTATCTTCACTACTTCCGCTTCATAAACTTTGTCCCCACTAGGCAAAACAAACTGAACCTTCTGCCCTTTTTGCACAAATGGCGCATCCTTTGATAGTACATTTAACTCTAAATGCATATGCTCTTTATTAGCAATTTCCATCAATTTATTTTCTGGTTGTATCATTTGCCCTAAATTAACATCCACCGAGTGTACATATCCAGACGTAGAAGCAAATACAGAAATAGATGATTGAAAGACGCCTTCTTGCTCTAATCTAGAAATATTAATACCGAGTGCCACCAACTCACTTTTCAAACCGCTGTAAGTGGCTTCAAGTTTATTCTTTCTTGCCAAGGCTTCTTGGTATTTTTTTTCAGAAGTAGCGTTACTTTCTTTTAATTGACGCACCCGCTCAAAATCAATCTTCGCATAGTCCAATTCGGCTTTAGCTTCCATCCACATTCTTTGCTCTTCTATGAGTTTTGGATTTTCGATAGTTGCCAATAGACTTCCTTTTTTCACATAATCCCCCGGAATATACTTTAGCTTTTTTACAAAACCCGAAGTACGAGAATGCACAAAGACCAACTCGGTTGGCGGCAAATCTACCATACCAGTACAATCAATTTCATGCTGTACATTTTTCTTAGCCAAATTGGCTATTTTTACTTTATTATTTTTTGCTATTTCATTGACAGTCAAGGCATTAGATGTACTTGAATGCGGCTGCACATCTACAGTAGGTTCACTAGAGCCACAACTAGAAAAGAACAGCCCACCGACAAATAGTCCCCCCAAAAGGGCCGCAAAAATAATATTTTTATGATTGAAAGAATATTTCATTTTATTTTGTTTTCTGAGTTAAAAAAGAAAGTTGTAATTGTGCGTCATTCCACGCTTTCGCTAAATCCAAATACTCACTCCGAGCTTGGATAAACTGCTCTTGAATTTGACTAAATCGAAGAAAATCAATCTCTCCTAATTCGTATTGTTTTAACAATTTATCCTGCCAAGACTTATTTTTTGCTTGTAAAGACTCCAAAGCTTCTAAGTTAGATTTCAGGGTCGCCAACTGCACCCTTAGTTGTTTTATTCGCAATTCAATGCGATTGGCTTCATATTCTTTGCTATTCAAAACTTGTTGTCTTTGGATGGCGATTTGCTGATTTTTAATTTTGGCTTTACGTCTATCAAGTGGGATACCCACGCCGACAGAGAATCCATGAAAACCAAATTCTTTTTCGAAGGACTGAAATTGATAGCCCACGGACAGGTCTGGCTGTTTGGCTAGCCTTTTATTCAACCTGGCTTCCGTATCCAACGCTTTTGCTTTTAATTGATAGGATTTTAATATCGGACTATCATCTACTTGAAAATCATCAAGCCTTTCGGCAAAGACAAAAAAGGTAGTATCGACGAATTCCACTTCATTTTTCAAATAAGCTTTCTGTTGAATGATATTGGCAGCAGAAACCTTTTTTTGCTCGAGCAATTTTATTTTATTTTTTAGCGCAAGCATCCGCATCTCCAGCAGGGCTTCTTCCGAAAAATCGACATCCCCAAAACGAACTTTGGCGTCAACGATACTTTTTAACTGCTGATAGGTAGCATCTAAATCAGACCAAATCTTGATGGATTCATGCCAATACGTCCACTCATTAAATTCTTTTCGGATTTCGTAGGCTAGTTGATTCGCTAAAAGCTCTTGCTGAAAAGAAATCACCTTTGCCCTATCTTTATAATATTCTGCCTGTCCTTTCTTCTTAAAAATGGGGCTGATATCCTGCTGAACGGTAAAACTATTATCAAAGTCTTTGGCATTGAGTTGTCCTCCTTGGTAACCCAGTTCCAATGGCTTTAGTGCCCCTATAGATTTTGCATTTAGCAATTCAATATCTGCATTCGTTTTGGTATTTTGGATATCAGGATGATTTGCGATAGCATAGCTTACCACATCATCCACTGTCATCGTATTTTGCGCTTGCGCAACACCGACCCAACCCATCAATACCAATATCATTGCCGCCTTACCAAGCCATTTCTTTCGGTTAATCAAGTAATAGATTGTCGGCAATATCAGTAAGGTCAATAACGTCGATGAAATCAAACCCCCAATGACCACCGTTGCCAATGGTCGTTGCACTTCTGCCCCACTCCCCGTTGACATCGCCATCGGAATAAAACCAAGCGCTGCCACCAATGCCGTCATCAACACAGGCCGCAGCCGACTCACACTGGCTGCAGTAATCAAATATTTTAATTCTGAAAACTGCTTAACATCCAATTGTTTGATCGCACTAAGCAGAACGATTCCATTCAGTACAGACACCCCAAACAAAGCAATAAACCCAATACCCGAAGATATACTAAAAGGCATCCCGCGTACTTGCAAAGCAATCACGCCCCCTACCGCCGACAATGGCACAGCAATAAAAATAGTAAGCGCATCTGCCACGTTGCCAAATGCCATAAATAACAAAAGCAAAATTAAAAATAAAGCAATCGGTACAGCCACCATCAAACGCTTTGATGCATTTTCTAAATTTTTGTACTGTCCGCCATATTGTATTTCATAGCCTGGCGGCAACGTCAACTCGGCATCCAGTTTATGGGAGATATCTGCGACTAAACTAGCGACATCTCTATCTCGAACATTAACCCCAATATTAATAAATCGCTTGGCTTGTTCTCGAGAGATGAGCATGGGCCCTTCTATAGATTCTACCGAAGCCACTTCGCTAACAGGCAAAGGATTACCGTCGCCACTCAATATCATTAACTGGTTCAGGTCTAAGGACTTACGTGCTTTTTTACTCACTCTCACAACTAAGTCAAACTTTCTTTCTTCTTCAAAGATATTGCCGACTTGCTCCCCTGCATAGGCCGCTCTAATCACCTGATTGACATCAATTATGGAGATGCCATATTGAGCTAATTTTTGGCGATTATATTTAATATTCAATTGCTGCAAACCGTCAGTTTGGTCAACTTTCACATCGCCTGCTCCAGGGATTGTTTCGACAAGTGTCGCCACTTCATCAGCTTTAGACTTCAATATAGCAACATCTTCTCCAAAAATCTTAACAGAAATATCCGACTTAGACCCTGTCATCAACTCGTTAAATCTTAATTGGATAGGCTGCGTAAATTCAAAAGAAGCCCAAGTAATATGCGCCAATTTTTCTTTCATCTTATCCATCATTTCTTCACGGGTAGAAGCAGAGACCCATTCATCCTTATCTTTCATTATTATCATCACGTCAGCATCTTCAATCGCCATCGGATCGGTAGGTACTTCTGCAGTGCCTATTTTTGAAATAACATGTTTTACTTCTGGAAAATTTTCAAGTATTACTTTTTCCGCAAGACTGGAAGTATGAATACTTTCATCCAAAGAGCTACCTGGCTTAATGGATTGTTGCATAGCGATATCTCCTTCTTCTAAGGTCGGCACAAACTCTGCGCCTAGACTACCAAAAGCCAAGATTGTATAAATAAAAGCCAAAATCCCAAATCCCAAAATTACTAAAGGTCTTTTTAGTGCTAATTGAATACTCGGTTGATAGAGCTTGCGCAAAAATCGCATTATTTTATCCGCCAATGTATTAGTCAACTTTATGTCCTTCTTTAAGAAGATCGCAATCATCACGGGTACGTAAGTCAATGACAAAATCAATGATCCAAAAATAGCAAATCCAACCGTCTGCGCCATCGGACGAAATGTCTTTCCTTCCGTACCTTCCAGTGTCAAAATAGGTATAAAAACCAATAATATAATCAACACACCAAATGCTGCAGAACGATAAATCTTTGATGTCGATTCTTTGACAATATCATCCATTCCTTGTTGAGTCAATTTTTGACCAACATATCCAGCCGCCAAGGCATGTAACAAACCCTCCACTATAATCACCGCTCCATCAATCACTATCCCAAAATCAATCGCTCCCAAGGACATCAAATTAGCCGAAATACCAAAATAACGCATCATCGTTAAGGCAAACAATAAAGATAAGGGTATCACTGACGCAACCACCAAACCCGCTCGAAGATTACCCAATAATATCAAAAGAACAAATATCACAATCAACCCGCCTTCTACTAAATTTCGCTCTACGGTGCTTATCGTTCGAGCAATCAACTTCGAGCGGTCTAGATAAGGATAAATATGCACCCCTTCGGGCAAACTTTTTTGGACTTTCGCAATTCGTTCTTTTACATTAGCCAACACTTCTGATGTATTGGCGCCTTTGAGCATCAAGGTAATTCCTCCTACGACTTCACCCTTTCCGTCCATCGTCATCGCTCCATATCGCTTAGCAGATCCTATACTCAACTGCGCTACATCGCCTATCTTGATAGGAATTCCTTTTTTTCTGGCAACAGGTACTTGACGAATATCTTCCATCGTCTGCAATCGCCCTGCCGTACGGATGTAATAAGAATAAGGCCCTTTCTCAATATAACTTCCGCCACTATTTTGATTATTGGCCTTCAAGGCTTCTATCACATCTTGCATAGTTAATTGAAATGTTTTCAAGGCGGCGGGATTCACGGCTACTTCATATTGCTTGAGATTGCCCCCAAAACTACTTACTTCAATAACGCCTTTTGTGCCATTCAGCTGTCGCTTGACAATCCAATCTTGAATGGTGCGTAACTCTGTCACATCATACTCCCCAACATGCTCATTATCAACGGTTAGCACGTATTGATAAATCTCTCCCAACCCTGTCGTAATGGGCATTAACTCTGGCTCCGTCAAGCCTTCCGGCAACTCCCCCTTAGCAATATTCAATTGCTCTTGCACATATTGACGTGCCAACATCCCGTCCATATCTTCTCCAAATACAACCGTCACAACGGAAAGCCCATATCTAGAAATCGACCGAACTTCTTCTACACCTGGCAGATTTGTCATGGCGGCTTCGATTGGATAGGTGATTAATTGCTCCATTTCTTGAGGGGCAAGTGTTGGGGAGGTACTAACAATCTGCACCTGATTATTGGTAATATCCGGCACGGCATCTAAGGGAATTTGCGTTGCCGAAAAAACGCCTACGACAGCCAACGCCAAAACACCTAGGAGTACCAGCAATTTATTCTCGAGTGAGAATTGTATAATTTTATCAAACATTTGATTCTTTTAAGAAGATGAATACGATGTCATAGCTTTCAGCAAGTATGCCAAATTACTACAACCGACTTAACCTATTAGACAGGCCATAACCGAGCATAAAAACCTTTGAAAAAGTATTTTTTATGCAGCAACCCCACTCTAAAAATACTTTTAAAGCAAAACAAAAATGCTAACAATAGAGAATGGGATGAGTCTAACTCATAGAAGGCGGCCCGCGAGAGACACGGGCAGACAAGTAGATATCTTCTTGACAATCAGACAGATAGATAGGCACAGGACTTGTGCTAACGGTGATATCCAAGGAATACTCCAACCAAGAAATTAAAGGAGAAATTTGATGCCCATCATTATTGGTAACATCAAAACCCGAAAAGTCATTTTGACACTTTGAGAATGCGCTAAGATGGTCACCCCCCAAATCAATTAACAATCCACTACCCAATAAACCTGACTCAGGGGAGTCAATTATCGAAGTGTGATGCATAGAAACACTGTGCTCATGTGTATGAGGCGTGACATTGTGCAATACAATAAAAAGCATTGCCAAAAACAACAAACTTAAGTTGAATTCTTTTCGCATTTGGTTTTTAACTCATTCGATTAGTGCCCAAACAGCATTTTTTCTAAAAGGTTCTGGTATTTAAAAAATTTCGTAACTGTTTAGGTCAATAAGCACAAATATACGATTTTTTTTTTAACTTTGCACTAATTAAACCCCTTATTTTGATTCTACCAGACAACATAGAAGCGTGTCATATTATTATTCTGGAGTTAATTCAACAAGTCAATACCTTAACGGCATTGGCTGAGAAGCAAGCAATAATAATAAAGAATCAAGGCGCAAAAATTAAAG
>CAMZKG010000293.1 GCA_947311105.1 uncultured Saprospiraceae bacterium | reverse complement strand
GTTGTGGTGGCGGGAAATGACTTGCTAAAGAGATTTCCACCATAAATTGGTACTGCAAGTCTTCGGTAAGTTTTAAAATGGCTGTTGCTGCTCCTCTTGCAATAATATATTTAGGTTTCATGACTTTCACACTCTTTGCTTCTAAGTATAGGCCTGGGAGAAAGGAAGCCATATTTATCACTTAGAATTCTTGACAGCTTCCTTCAGAATTATTGTTGCAAAGGTTTTCAAATCTTGTAAACAATACGGAGAAAAACTTTTTTTTACAGTCGCAGGGGGAGCTTTCAGTTCATATGCACCGAGGAGTCTCTTAGAATCACTGATAGATTATTCCAAACTTTGATTCTAAATTTATTTAGGCCATGCGGTCATCTTAGCTTGACCAATTTCTTTATAGTCTGTCTGTCTGTCTGTCTGTATGCATATGGACATGGGTGTATTTCTATCTCTCTCTCTACCTTTCTCTCTCTCTCTCTCTCTCTCTCTCTCTCTCTTTTGATCCTTACATGCTATTTAATACTCATATAGATGTTATGTGTAAAAAAGTTACAGGGACCCTATTATATATAAATGGCATTAAAGATAGGTTTGACATAGCGACACGAACTTTAATTGTAAAATCACTTGCCCTAAGCCTAATTAATTATTGTTCATTGGTATGGGGAATGGCCAACAGAACGCAATTAGATAGAGTACAAAAGCTCCAAAATTTTGCTAGTAAAGTGGCCATAGGAGCCCGAAAATATGACCACGTTACTCCAATACTAAAGCAATTGACTTGGTTAAAGATTGAGGACAATATTTTGTATGATGTTAGTGTTTTAGTCTTTAAGATTTTAAGGAATTATTTTCCCGACTGGTTGTTTACTCTACAAACTGTTGGTGAAACACGTAACATTTTAACTCGACAAATAAATGATTTGGTTGTTCCTCGCGTTACAACGGACTATGGCAACAGAATATTAACTGTTAAGGGGCCGAGAATATGGAATGAATTGCCTGTTAACGTTAGAGAAGAGCATACCTTACCTAGTTTTAAACGGAAGTTAAAAGCCCATATTTTAAACAAATGAATATATTTATCATTTTAGGAAGGCTAATTTTATGAACTTTGAAGAATATACTCTTTTACTCTTAGACTTGTATAGTATTATCTGTGTATTATCAAACAATGCCTATATGAAAATTAATGTAACTAATATTTCATTCATTACTATACCTTAATGTAATTATTTTAAAGTTTTTACTCATAGACTTATATAATTTTAGCCGGGTATTTCCAGCAAATGCCTATACAAATATTTAATGTAACTTACATTTCATTCCCTGCTATATTTTAATGTAATTATAACCATTGTAATATATATAATATGTAAATATGTAATAGTTGTGTATTTTATGTATAATAACCATTTGTAATTTAATGGAATAAACAGTTTGACTTTGACTTTGACTTTCATGAAAAAAATATTTGACATTCTATTTTCGACCAAGTTAATGGCCGTATTGTTTCTGGTGTTTGCTGCATCTATGGCGGTGGCTACTTTTATAGAAAATGACTACGGGACACCTACGGCACGCAAGCTCGTCTATGCTTCTTGGTGGTTTGAATCAATCATGCTGTTTTTTATGGTTAATTTCATTGGAAATGTGTTTAGATATCGACTATTTAGGCGGGAGAAGTGGCCCGTTTTGCTTTTTCATGGCGCTTTTATCTTAATCATCGCGGGGGCGTGGGTCACCCGATATATATCCTACGAAGGCATCATGCCCATCATGGAAGGAGCGACTTCTAATAAGTTCTTGACTGACAAGGTTTATATTTCTGTAACGGATGACAAAGGAAAAGATGTGATAGTCAAGCAGATTCTGCTCGGCAAACTAGGTAACAATCACTTCAAAGCCGAAAGTGATGACGGGCAAGTCCAGATAGCATTTGTGGACTACATCCCGAATGCCAAAAAAATACTTACACCTAGTGATTCGGGCAAAACTTACATCCATATCGTCGAGCAGTCTGGTGGACAGCGAAATGATCATTTTATCCCTTATGATTCGGGCAAAACCATTCACAACATTCCTGTCATTTTTAGCACAGGAAGGCAGCAGGAGTTTCGTGGGGTTAACTTTTTTGAAGAAAATGGACAAATAAAACTCCAAACATCGTTTAGCGGTGACTATATGGTGATGCGCTCCCAAACCAAAGGAAGCGTAACGGCAGATAGCATCCAAAATTTTAACTTTAGAGCACTCTACAATCTGGGCCCATTATCCTTTGTAGTGCCTTCCAATCCAGAAAAAGGCGTTTTGGAATACAAAAGCGACGACCCTAATTACTTCCCCAAAGATATGGTCAGCATCAACCTAACAGCCAATGGCGATACCAAAAAAATTAATGTGCTCGGTGGACAATTTTTGGTGGACGGAATATCTAAAATAAATGTCGGCGGACATCCTTACAAAGTGGCTTATGGCTCCAGATATATCGAATTGCCCTTCTCCATCAAGCTGAGAGACTTCCAATTAGATCGCTATCCAGGGTCAAAAAGCCCCATGTCCTATGCCAGTGAAGTGACCGTAATAGACAAACCTAACAACAAAAACTTCGATTTTAAGATTTTCATGAATAACATCTTGAACTATCAGGGCTATAAGTTTTTCCAATCATCTTATTCCATTACCCCGCAAGGAGAAGAAACAAGGCTTTCGGTCAATCATGACGCATTAGGCACCACGTTGACTTATATCGGTTATGGATTACTGTATTTAGGCTTGCTATTGATTCTGTTTATGCCTGGCACACGATTTAGTGACTTGCGTAAAAAGCTCCGCAAACTTCGAGCAAAGCAGGCTGTTATTTTATTATTATTTTTCCTTCCGGCAAATGCTATTTTTGCGCAAGCTCACGAAAATGACATCCCTATTGACACTTTTTTGCAGGCAACTGCGATACCACTAGACCAAGCAGAAATATTCGGAAGACTAGTTATTCAAGATGCAGGTGGACGCATGAAGCCCGTCAATACGTTTTCGTCAGAGCTTTTGCGCAAGCTAACCAAACACGACACCTATCATGGCTTAAATGCCGATCAAGTATTGGCATCCATCGTGCTTAATCCTAGAGCTTGGTACTATGCGCCCGTCATTTATATGAAGCGCGAAAACAAAAAAGTAAGAAACATCCTAGGCATCCCCGAAGATCAAAAATATGCCCGGCTGATGGATTTCTTTGACGAAAAAGGCGGCTACAAACTCCGCCCTTACACCGAAGAAGCCAGTAAAAAAAGAATTCCCGGTGCTTTTGACAAGAGTGTTGTCGCTATCGACCAACGAGTCAACTTACTTTATGGAGCACTAGAGCAAGAACGTGGACTCCGCTTTTTTCCTGCAAAGGATGACCCTAACCACAAGTGGTATTCTGCAAAAGATGCCGCTAAGGCTTTTCAAAAAGAAGACTCTCTTTTTGTGTCCAGCGTATTCCAGCTATACGCCCAAAGCATGATGAAAGCTAAAGAAGACGGGGACGACAAACTAGCCAAAGACTTATTGAACGGTATCCATAAATTCCAAGCCACTTACGGTGCCGCAGTCATGCCAACCCAAAAACAGATAGACTTAGAGATAAAATATAACAAGTACGACATCTTCAAAAAGCTATTTAGTTACTACATGTATGTCGGTACTTTACTCTTCTTTTTTGTCATTTTTCAGTTATTTAAGGATGGCAAAGTGATTCGCAGCTTAATTAATTTGAGCATGATAATTATTGTGGGACTGTTTGCGCTCCATACTCTGGGACTCGGAGTAAGATGGTACATTAGCGGACATACACCGTGGTCTAACGCCTATGAATCGATGATTTATGTCGCCTGGGCTACGATGTTATTTGGACTGCTTTTTGGACGCAAGTCCCCATTAACGATGGGTGCCACTGGTTTTTTAACGGCGATGATGCTGATGATAGCCCACTGGAATTGGATGGATCCCGCTATTGAAAACTTAGTGCCTGTCCTGAATTCTTACTGGTTGATGATACATGTATCCATTATTGTGGCTAGTTATGGGCCTTTTGCGCTGAGTATGATTTTGGGGGTAGTAGGACTTGTATTTATGGTGCTGACCAATGACCGCAATAAGTCTAGGCTCGGAGCCAAAATCAAAGAAATTACTTACATCAATGAGATGTCAATGACAGTCGGCGTTGTGATGTTGACGATTGGTAACTTTTTGGGTGGGCAGTGGGCCAATGAGAGCTGGGGGCGTTATTGGGGCTGGGATCCCAAGGAAACTTGGGCGCTCATCAGCATCATGGTTTATGCCTTTATTTTGCATGTACGGCTGGTGCCTGGCTTGCGCAATCGTTTTACATTTAACTTTTTGTCTGTTTTGGGATTTTCATCCATAATTATGACTTATTTTGGAGTAAACTTCTATCTTGCAGGGCTGCATTCTTATGCAAAAGGCGACCCACCACCCACGCCATCTTGGATTTATTACTTTTTGGGTGCGTTAGTTGCCTTGGCTGTAGCGGCTTATTTCAGTTACCGAAAATACTATCGCCGACCAGGAGACTAATTTCTTGCGGCTAATCTAAAATCCACCCATGAGTCAAGCCATCTATAAATTATTGCTCCAAACGCCGTCAAAAGTCCTAAAAGTCGTGCTATTTGGACCAGAATCTACTGGCAAAACAACTTTGTCTAGACAATTGGCTAGGCATTATGATACTGTCTGGGTACGTGAATTTGCCCGCAATTATCTCCAAGACAAATGGAATAACGAACGCAAAACCTGTGAGCGAAAAGACTTAATTCCCATTGCCATCGGTCAAATGGCGTTAGAGAATGACCTTGCGGAAAAAGCCAACCAAGTACTCATCTGTGATACAGATATTTTGGAGACGATGGTCTATTCGGAAACCTATTATGGTGGATTTATCGAGCCTATCTTGGAACAAGCCGCCAAAGAAAACCAATATGACCTTTACTTGCTAACCTATATCGATACTCCGTGGGAAGAAGACGACTTGCGAGATAGGCCTGATTTGAGACAAGAGATGTTTGATGCTTTTCATGCAGCTCTTGTCAATAATAACCGCCCTTTCATTCTCTTAAAAGGCAACAAACGGACACGCTTGCGCAAAGCGACCAAGGCCATTGATGAACTACTAGCCAGGAAAAATGAAACAGAATCCTAAAGTCTTAATCGTTGGTCAAGGGCTGGCTGGCACCGTTTTAGCACACAAATTACTTCAAAAACACGTTAAGGTCTCCATTATTGACCAAGGACATGAAGGCATTTCTTCTGCCTTGGCGGCTGGTGTCATCAACCCCGTGACAGGTCGCAGAATTGTCAAAAGCTGGATGATGGACGAGATCTTACCCGTTGCCAAGCAGTACTACACCCAAGTTGAAGCAGAGCTTGGACTAAAACTTTGGTACGAGCTGCCTTCCGTGCGGTTATTTACCGACATCGGCATGAGCAACAATTGGGGTGTACGCATGAAAAATGAAGGCTATGAAAAATACTTAGACTTCATGAGCGACCAAGAAATCGCCAAATTTCCCGTAAAGACTAATTTTGGTGCAGGCATCATCCATCATTCTGCGCGAGCGAATATCTCCTTGATGATTGCTTCCTTTCGGAAAAAATGGCTCCAAGAAGGTATTTTGGTGGAAGACAAATTCAACCATCAGGAATTCGAAAAGACCACCGACCTAGTCAGCTACCAAGGGACGTCTTACGACAAAATCATTTTTTGCGAAGGCTGGGCAGCCCAAAACAACCCATTATTTCATGACTTGCCTTTTCAGGTAACGAAGGGCGAAGTACTCATTTTGCGCATCCCCAATATGCCCGAAAAGAAAATCATCAAGAAAAAAGTGGCTCTCGTCCCTTTAGGAAATTCCATCTTCTGGGCTGGTGCCACCAATAATTGGGACTTTGAAGATACCGAACCTTCCCAAGAAGGCGAAAATTGGTTGAAATCGGAGATTGAATCCATCACCAACTCTCCTTACGAAATCTTAGCTCACCATGCGGCTATTCGCCCGACGGTTCGGCATCGTCGCCCGCTCATCGGATTCCCGAATACAATTGAAGCAAATGCCACCAAACCCCAAATTGGCATTTTTAATGGCTTTGGGACAAAGGGGACTTCGTTGGTACCGTATTGGGCGGATCGGTGGATCGAAAACTTGCTAAATGCCCGAGAGCTTAGCCAAGATGTCGCCGTCTAATGCACAGCGGGATTGGAATACTCAGCGGGATTGGAATGCACAGCCGGATTGGAATGCACAGCCGGATTGGAATGTACAGCCGGATTGGAATGTACTGCGGGGATTGGAATACACAGCCGGATTGGAATGTACAGCGGGATTGGAATGTACAGCAGGATTGGAATGCACAGCGGGATTGGAATGTACAGCCGAACGGCCGTTCGGCTAATAACGCTAAATCCCCCCACTTATTAAAGCAAGGAACAAATCTTCTGACTAAGCTGAAAAACTACCCCGCTTTCAATTCTTCCAACAACAACTCCCCTATACGATTGGCAGAATAAATCGTCAAAAATATCGCTAGCCCAGGAAATACAGCTAGCCACCAAGCAGAGATATTCTCTCGTGCAGATGCCAATAGCTTGCCCCAAGACACCAAATCCGGTGGAATACCTAGACCCAAAAAAGATAAAAAAGATTCGGACAATATAGCGCTCCCCAAGCCTAACATAATGGCGACCAAGGCAGGCCCGATGGCGTTGGGTAGTGCATGCCTTAACAACACTCTCCATTCGGGTATCCCCTGAAGCTGTGCCGCAATCATATACTCCTTCTCTCTTACCTTCATCATCTCCCCACGCATATACAACGTAATTGACGGCCAGTGCGTCACCCCGATTACTAGTGCCACCAAAAATACAGACGGGTTAAAAATAGCCCCCATCACCAACACCAATAACAATTTGGGGATAGACTTAAACACTTCTAAAACACGTAAGACCATCCAGTCTAATGGCAAATTAACAGCCTTACTTTGGTTGAAAACCTTGCCATACAACCACACAAAAACCACAAACATAAACCATAAAACCCACCAAATGATGCCAGTTCGATTCTTGCCACCTTGCCCAAAATAAATAGGCAGCACATAAGCCATCCAGCTAAACACCACAAACAAGACTAGTGTAAAAACAAGATGAGATCGAGACCACTTTAGCCTTTTATTTCCAAAATACCCCCCAATACCGCCTAAGAAAATACCGAGTAAGGCGGCTATCCCTATGCCGAAAAAGCCAATCACTAAGCTAACTCGCGCTCCGATTATCATTCCTGCTAATACATCTCGGCCAATCTGGTCTGTTCCTAACCAATGCCGAAATCGAATGGAGCTAATATTTTGTTTTCCGAAAGGAGATTTAAATTGACTGTTTAGTGGGTCGATGGTATCAAAATGATAGGGTATTAATGGAAAAATTTTTGAAGTAATCTTGGGATCATCCCAATCAGTGGACTTATTGAATGGACTACGCAGCCCCAGTATTTCTTGAAAAACAGGAAATTGAACACCTCCTTCATATCTGCAAAACAAGGGCTTGTCATTGGCTATAAAATCCCCAAATAAAGCAATAAAGAAAAGAAAAAACAACCAAGTTCTCGCCATCCGAAAGACCCTGTATCGACCCATCCTTTTTAGTAGCTTACGCAAAAAACCTATATTTTTGGGGGACGTACTCATGCGTTTTTCTCCAGTTTCAACCTAATTTTTGGATTCATTTTTACATACATTATGTCCATCAGCAGCAAGCTGATTATCGTCAAAATTACCGTCAACATCAACACCCCAAATACCACAGACCAATCCTGACTGTAAATAGAATGAAGCAACAACAGCCCCATCCCAGGTATATTAAAAATCAACTCAATAGCCACGGAGCCGCCTATCATGCCCGGCAAAAGACTACCAAACATGGTCAAAATCGGAAACACCGCATTGCGCACGCCATGCCCCCAAATAATGCGCCTTCGAGAAATACCCTTCAACGTTGCTATCTTTATATACGTTTTCTTCATCTCCACAATTAGGCTACGCCTTAATTGCAAGGCAATAACCCCAATCAAAGGAAGAGAGATACTCAGCACAGGTAATGCTAGGTGGCTCAGACGAATACTCACTTTTCTAAAAAAAGAAGCCCCGTCAGATATCGTCCCGTAGCCGCCCGATGGAAAAATATTTGTCCAAGCACCATAGTCGCTGGTTGTAAAAAATATCACCAACAATGAAGCCAACCAAAAGGAAGGAATCGCTAAAACCGCATAAATCTTAGACAATAAAAGCTTCGAAAACCAGCTCTCTGAATGAATCGCCAAATAAACCCCCAAAAGAAAACCAAAAAACAAAGATACGATCAATGCTGCAAAATTTAGCAATAATGTTTTGGGCAAGGCATCCATTATCTTACGACCTACGTCCTTTTTATCGACTATAGACTGCCCTAAATCTCCACGCAACAAACCACTCAACCAATAATGATATTGATTCGCTGTCCCATGCCACAAAAATTTGGGAATCAACAAGCCCGTCCTACGACTACTAGCCATCTGCTCAAATAATTGAGCTAACTCATTGACAGCCAACAAAGAAGTAGGGTACTGGGATTGCTCTGCTTGCAAACTATCCAATAAGCGTTTTATTTCGTTCTTACGCTTGGTTCTTCCCAGTTGATTGACCAAGTTATTCATTGCCGTATAGTTCGCGGGTCTATCCTGCAGCGTAACAAGAGTATTGTGCATCGCTTCTACTTGCTCGACATAGCGATTTACCAATGCCCAATCACCATATTCATCGAGCAAAGATTTTAGATGTTTTTGGCGCTCAATCGGCAACACCCGATATAAAGTATCGGGATAATTAGCCGGCAAAATCGAAAAATAAAACTTGGGTTTATCCATCTGATACTGAGTGGCTATTCGCCGATACTCTTCTAACCAAGAAGCATATTCTTCTGGCTTTTCATTGGATGATAAGATTTCGTCTCCGATGACAAGACTTACACGATCTCCTGCTACTCTATTGCTCAATCCAAAAGCAATCAAAGAGACGACCCAGACGGTAGGTATAAAAAACAACAAACGCCTAAATAGATAAGCCAACATTTAGTTTTTCTTTAAGCGAAAAGCATTTTCAAAATAACCAGGACGAACAGACGAAATCAATGGCTCCCATCGATTATGAACAATAATGGTCTTCACTGGAGAATACAAATACAACACAGGCTGCTCTGCATACAAAATCTCCTGAAACTTCCGATAGAGCTCCTTTTTCTCCTCTTCTGAAGCGGCCAACCTTAATTGATCAATCACCTTATCCATCTCATTGGACGCAAACCTAGCATAATTTTTTCCTTTTTTCCCTGCATTGTCAGAATGCCAGGAGCTATAAGGCTCATAGTCCGTTGGCGACACCGAAATCCCAAGTATCATCATCTCAAACTTCGGACTTCTCAACCGACTCAAAATCTCCCGTCCACTCGCAGCCACAATATTAATCTTAATCCCAATTTTTTCTGCGGATGCTTTTATGATTGGCGCGATTACTTTTCCCGCATTGTTTGACCCAACGACAACAATCAACTCTAAAGGGAGTGTTTGACCATTTATTTCTTTTTCCAAAACTCCGTCTCCATCCACATCAACCCAGCCTGCGTCACTCAAAAGTGCTTTAGCACTTTTTAAATCTTTACCTATTGGCTTTAAATCATTGTTATAATAAGGTGATTCTAGGCTTAGCGGACTGATTACGTTTTTCCCGAGCCCTGAAGTAGCCACGTCCATAATCTGGCGTAAATCTATACATCTAGCAAGAGCATTGCGAACAGACTTGCCCAACTTAGGTGACTGCGTATTCATATACACAGCGTAAGTTGTAGGAGCATTCGGAGTATAAAAATCGTAGTTAGCCGCCACGTCTTTATTATCTCTAAGCTTCAAAAATGTCACGGCGCTTAAACTGCTCACAACATCAAGTTTATTATTTTTAACCAACAAACTTGTGGCAACTTCATCCTCTACTATCTTGTGAATAATCGTATCTGGATTTGCCGCCAAAAGAGCTGTGATATTTTTTAGACCTTCCGCCCAATAGTTTTTTTTCTTCACTAGCACAATCTGCTCATTCGTCACCCAACTATCTAGTCTATATGGCCCAGCTCCCACAACGCTTTTGGGATCTCGAATATATTTTTCTTGCGAAAAAGATTGGGCAAACTCCGTTATTTCTGAATGTGCCGTCCACAACCTATCAAATGCTTCAACGGTCATAAAACTATCTAGCGGAAAAGGAGCCAAGAGACGCTTAGGGTCATAATTATATGCTGGCAATAACTCAAAACCTGCAAAATAACCCATGGCATTAGAAATATCCTTTTTCAATATGACCCTGCATCCAAGATTATCAGAACTATCCACTTCTACTTTTTCTATTATACCCAATGCCCGTGTCCAGCTATTTCCCCTTATCTTTCGATTAAAGGCTACTTTTAACGAAAAAATATAATCATCTACCGTAATCGGGCTTCCATCTGGCCATCTCGCCTCCTTTCTAAACCGAAAAGAATAGGTCACGTTTGTAGTATTTTCGTCCTTTTGCGGAAGCTCATCTATCAATACAGGGGTAAAAGTCGCCATAACGGGGTCAAAATCCACCAAGCTTGGCAATATCAGCTTCAGTGTCCGAAGTGCATTCCCTCCACTTTGGGTTACCGGATTGAGCCCGACCAAATCCGCATGTGCCCTAACCACGATTGTATTGGAAGCAGACTCATTAGTGTCCGTCTTACAACCAACCAGCCCTAACAAAACTAGCCACAAACCAAATTGAAAAAAACTTTTCATAAAGTACAAAACTTTTAGCGACTGCCAAGATAAGAATAAAGCCAAGCATGTACAATGCTTGGCTTTAAAATAATTATTTTGATTAGATAGAAAAATACAAAAGGGACAAATTTCATAACCTAAATAGTTGTTCAGGTGTGTCCACTCCAAAAAGTCAATATGCTTTTTTATTTGGAGAATCCACAAAATCTTATTCTATCGGTCCCTATTTCAACAATGATTTCTGGCTGGTTTCGGTTGAACAATTGCACGCTTGCACAATTGAACCAAATAAAGTTTTGCTTCACTCTTTAGCTACTTCACTTCCCAATCCCTACACGCTCTCCGTTGCGATATTTTACTATAAAAGCATCCGAAAAGCCCCGATTTTTGACTCTCGCCAAACTCCGTACAGCATCCTTAAAGCCCGCAAAATCACCCACTAATATCCAATAAGTATCTCTCGCCGGAATATAGTTTTTTTCTATTTTTCCAATACTGGCAATTCGACCATATTTGGCATGATGCAAATCCGCATCAATGGAAGATTTTGATAGCTGAATTTTATAGGTGGTACCTACGGTATATTTTTTCCCTTTTGTTGATGTCGGAGCTACCGCCGACGTCCCGATGGTGTTCGTTGGAGTTTCTTGTGTAGTAGCCACCATCGTTTCGTAAGGATCCATTTCCGAAAGGACAATATCCATTTCCAATTTAGGATTTTTCAATTTTCCAAAGGTATTGATTTTCATTTCTCTAACAGGCAATCCGTCTTTTTGCACTTCCACCACATAGTTTTTATTGGCCCTTACGGGAAATTTATAACTACCATCAAACGACGTTTTGCCTGTCAAAAAGATAAGCTCTCCATTGCCATTTTCTTCATACAAGGCGACTTCTGCATCTTTCACAATATTTCGTGTACCATCTAACAATAAACCATTCAGTACAAACTGATTAGGACTAAAGTTAAAGGAAAAAATATCTTCATCCGTAGTACTTATTTTTTGGTTACCGAAGATTCGGTTAGACACCAAGTACCCATTATTGCCATTTTCGGGCTTAACAAAATACATATCGTCTGCAGGAGAATTAATTGGCGCACCTAGATTTTCTGCTTTCGCAAAATCATACCCATTGCCTAACGCCTTAAAGACATCTTGTCCTCCAATAGAAACATGTCCGTTAGAACTAAAAAACAGCGCTTCTTCTTCCGTAGAATAAAAAGGAGTCAGCTCGTCACCAATCGTATTCACAGAACTACCTAAATTTTGGGGAAATGTAAAATCAAAAACGCTACTTGTCAAATCACGTTCTGCAACCCAAACATCCAAACCGCCCTTGCCGCCTTCTCTATCACTTGCAAAAAACAATAGTTCTTTTCCATTTTGAGAAGTCACAAATGGCTGTGTAGTAGTGCTCCCAGGCCAATTTATATAATTTGCTAATACTTCTGGCTCGCCCCAGCTATCACTCTTCTTGACCGTAACAAAAATTCTACATTTTGCTCTTAGTCCATCCGTATTTTCGCATTCTGTAAAGTAAAAACGTCTATAATCTGCGGACAAGCTCCCACTACCAAAATGTTGACCTTTTATTTGTGGAAACATCTTAGGCGCTTCAGCATTTGTCCACTCTCCAGCGTCCTTACTTGATCTCAAAAAAGTTCCTTTGCCGTTTTGTACAGAAGTAAAGTACAACAGATCATCAGATACGGGAATAGGAGCCATCTCAATCGCTCCTGTATTAATCGTACTAGGTAAGTGATTGATTTTCAACAGACCAGTACCAGCATCCGAATAACTGATTCCTAGCGCACAACCTTCTATTTCTTTGTTGATAACATCATCCCAGGCGGACTTGTCATTACCTTTATAATGGCTGATAAAAAATACAAACTCACGGATGGCTTGGTCATATTGACCTGATTGCTTTAGGCATCTAGCATATTTTAGACGCACAAGCGGATAATGCTTTGTATTGTCCAAAATCTTAGAATACATATTAGCTGCTCGACGAAAATCCTTAACAGCGTAGTAAGCCTCGGCAGCTTTATAAGCCAATTTTCTTTTGGATTTCATTCGGTAAGCGGTTTCATACTGAAAGCCAGCTTCAGAGTAAGCTCCCGTTTTTGCTTTCTTTTCTGCAAGGCGATAGTGAGCCTTCCAATTTTGGGCATAGACTCCTGTGCTCCATAAAACGAGCACCATCATCGTCAAAAATTTAATAACCTGATTCATATTTGCGATTTTTGATTCTCTTGGTCAATATTCACCTGCTGTTTCAATTCAGATAGATATTATAAAAAAACACCAAGGGTAATATTTATACCAAAAACCTTGCTAAAAACGTCAAATCGTCAAAAAAAAATCAAATTTGCTTGTTTTCTCGCATATAGTATCCCCAAATTTAAGGGTTTTTCCCTAGATTTTTCGGATTAATTGTTATTTTTTCGGCTCTAACATTCAAAAAATAACTCTAACCATCATTTTGGCGCATACTTGTGTTGTTTTTATTATCCTTTTTCCTTATATTTGTTTTCCGGCATTGCGATAGTCCCCACGGTACATTGAATATAAAAAAATGAACTTTAGACTTACCACCCTATTAAGCTTAAGCTTGCTATGGGCTAATTTGCTTTTTGCCCAGACATCAACGCCTTTTTCTTGGCAGAGAATTGTTTTACCGACTACTCCCCAAGCCATCACCATGAAAAATGGTATTTTGTATGCCCATACTAAGCACGAGTCCTTTAAAAGTGTTGATTTTGGGGACACCTGGCAGCCTGTTACCAAACACATTGACGCTTCCTTTATAGAGTACGATGCCACCGACCTTATATACCTTATGCCTCCTACACAATGGAACGGCTCATACCCTACCTTTTCTTCTTCTTGGAATGCCCATGGAGCCAATAATGACTTTAATGGCTTTTCAAGATTTACGGTTGGTGTCAAAGGTTCTACAGGGGAGAAATTGTATTTGTCCAGTGCGCGCATCTTAAACGACCGTACCATATTTTATCATAAAAAAGGAGTCATCTTTAGTAACATTCAAGGCTCAACTACATCTTTTTACGAAAAAAACGGTATCATTTTTCCTGATGGGAGAGCTAGCTACAAAAGTGCACCGTCCAATATTATTGCGCACTTAGACACCTTCTTTTTAAGCTATAACTACAATGAAAACAAGTTATATTTCATCGGAGACACAAGTTTTGTTAGCTTTAACGAAAAGTCCACCCCCATTACAGGAACGATTCATATTGATACCGACTCTACCCTTTTTATCCTTTCGGAAAATGGGAAGTATGCAAAATCAAATGACCTAGGGGATACTTGGGCTGTAGATTCTATCCCCTTTACAGGAATCACTTATTATGACATTCGGCAATCTATGCATGTTTTTCACCTAAACAACGATTCTACTGTCGTCAGCAAAGACCTTGTAAACTTTCATTTTTTGCCGCAAGGTTACACCAGCTATGTATTCGATGACTTAATCATTGCCTTTAAAGACTCCCATGATTATTTACGCTCTTTTGACCATGGCGCTACATGGGATTATTTCAACCCTTACGGTATCTCTACGACAAAAGTCAACAAGATGAAATTATTTGAAGATACACTTTATGTCACTTCAGAACAAAAACTATTCAAACAAACTTGCATAGACAAATTTGATATTAGCCCTAATAATTTTTTCTTGCTAAATTCGGATCAGTACAACATTAACTCTTCAACAAGCTTAACATCCCAACCAATTGATTGCTATGGGTGTACTTTCAAGTTTTTCGATGCAGGAGATTTTTATTTTGCCACAGGAGAATTAGGGACTTTTGCACCCGTTCACAAAAACTACTATCGCCAAAAAAATGATAGTACTTGGATTGACATTTCTCAAAATATCCCATATTGGGAGTTTCGATACAAAAGTAAATTCTATTACAATGTCTATTCTTTTTCTAGGGCTTATTCGGACATCTACTATCATAACCAGATGAAGTCTTTTTATGTTTCAACTTCTGATTCTGGTCTCAATAGATCTTCCGCTGGTGTAATCTCTCCTGGCTCAGTAGCGTCAATCCAACTTGCATGCGACTCTCCAGACACGACTTATTTAAAATACCAATCTTGCCAGCCCGATACATTATTTTTCACTCAGCCAATATCTTACGACACCCTTTTTATTCATAAGCGGTGCAGGCCAGACACCATTGATTACCAAGGAGTTGCATACAGTTCTCCAGGGACTCATGTAGTGGGTAGCGAAAAAAATCAACTAGGTTGTGATAGTGTTTATCACCAAATCGTCATCATAGACAATTTCCTTACACCCCAACACCAATATAAATATGATTTCCTATGTCTAGGCGATACACTATTCATCAATGATATACCAATTACCGAACCAGGCATTTATCCCTATGATACGATTGTTAGTCATCTAGGCTGCGATAGTATAATTATTCGATTAAATCTAAAAGCACCTACAATAGACACCATAGAAGTTAATGCCGTTATTGGTGAATTTATCGCTGGAGTAGAAATTAATAGCGACACGATGTTCACGCAAGTCATTTGGTCATCAACCTACAATTGTGAATCTGTTTTTAAGACTTACATCGTTCATATACCCACTGCCGCTATTGACTTAGTTACCACAAACATCCGTATCTATCCTAATCCGACCAAAAGCACCTTGGTCATCGATCAAATACCTTATAATATTCATAAAATTTATATTACTGATGCCACAGGCAACACAATGTTCTTTTGTGACACCGTTAAATCAAACTTAATACTAAATACTTCCACCTTTCCGGAAGGTGTATATGTCATTAATTTGGTTGATCAAAACAAACACACCTGGCACAAAATCTTTACAAAAATAAGCAACTAAGCAAAATCACCTAGACAAAAAAAGGGCTGTTTTCAATTGATGAAGACAGCCCTTTTAACCAACATTTTCTAATCATTTTAGTCCTATGAAAGACTTATACATCTTTCTGCAAATAGCCTGCCAATTTTTGATCGAACATTGAAAAACAATGGTTCCGTAAAAAAACAATACTCTGACAGCCCGTTACGCCCTATCCACACGACTCAACCAGCAAAGTCCGAAGGACAAGCGTCTCAACCAGCGAAGCGTCTCAACCAACGAGCGAAGCGAGTCTAACGAACAAAAGCGGCAGCTACCCCGCCGTCCACGTTGATAATATTCCCCGTGCTTTTTCTCAAATCTATCAAAAATGCTGCTACCGCCTTTGCGATGTCTTCTGGTAAAATTATTTCATTGAGTAGGGTGCGTTTGGCATAGTGAGCAGGTAAATCTTCTACCTTTATGCCATAGGCTTTGGCACGTCCAGCGGCCCATTTTCCTTCCCATATCTTACTGCCTACGATGACGGCATCTGGATTTACGGAATTTACTCTTATTTTGTCAGGGCCTAATTCGGCAGCTAATAGGCGCGACATGTGCAATTGTGCGGCTTTGGCGGTGCCGTATCCGACGTTATTGGGGCCAGCAACTAGGCCATTTTTGCTGACAATGTTGATGATGTCCCCTTCTGTTTTTTGCTTACGCATAATGTTTGCGCCATTTTGGGCTAGGAAGAGCTGCCCTTTGACTAGGATATTTTGTAGAAAATCCCAATCTTTTTCGGTGGTGTCTTCTAATTTTTGGGAGATGGCGACTCCTGCGCTATGTACGACGATGTCCACGCCGCCAAATTCTAGGCAAGCATAATCAAAAGCGGCTTTTACCGAGTCTGACTTGGTGACATCTGCGACAAAAGTACGGCATTGGTCTTTAGTGAAATCGTTTGCACTAATTTGTAGGTTTTTGGCATTAATATCGGATAAAACCACCACTCCACCTTGATCGACTATTTTTCGGGCAACCGCAAATCCAATACCGCCACCAGCACCTGTAACTAGTGCGACCTTGCGGGAAAGTGGTTTTTCGGCAGGTTGCCGCTGGAGTTTGGCTTCTTCTAAAAGCCAGTATTCTATGTCAAAAGCTTCTTGTAAAGGAAGAGATACATAGGTCGAAACGGCTTCAGAGCCACGCATGACGTTGATGGCATTTAGGTAGAATTCGGAAGCAACACGAGCCGTTTGTTTGTTTTTTGCGAAAGTAAACATGCCGACGCCTGGATACAAGATGACGACAGGATTGGCATCCCGCATGGCTGGTGAATTTTTGCGTTTATGCGCCTGATAATATTTTGCGTAGTCCTTGCGGTAATCGGCAAATTGCTTGGCTATCTTTTTCCTTGCGGAAACACTATTGACATCTTCATTGGGTTGAATGTCCAGCACTAAAGGTTTGATCTTCGTCCGAAGAAAATGGTCAGGGCAAGACGTACCCATAGGAGCTAACTTATTGATATCCTTACTGTTAGCAAACGCTAAGATTCGGGGATCATCCGAAAAATGACCGACCATCAACTGTGCACTAGAAGCTAATCCACGCAATATTGGGGCAATATTAGCCGCTTGTTTATGTCTGTTTTTTGGCGCAAGCGACTTCACTATCTGACCACCAAAAGTGGCTCTTTTTTTCTTTTTTGTACGCAAGTACTTCGTGGCTTGATTGATGGTATTGATACTATTTATGTAGCATTCATAGGCCGTATCTCCCCAGGTAAACACCCCGTGTCCTTCTAAGATGATTCCTTTGATGGTTGGATTTTCACGAAAGTGATTGGAGAGCATCACGCCCAATTCAAAACCAGGTCTTTGCCAAGGTAACCAGCCCATCTGATCGCCCCAAATCTCTTTGGTCAATTTTTTGGAGTTTTTGGAAGCCGCAATGGCTATGACGTCATCTGGATGCAAATGGTCAATGTGCGCAAAAGGCAAAAAGGCATGTAAAGCGGTGTCAATCGAAGGAGCACGAGAATCTAGATCAAAAATACAATGTTGGTACAAAGCAACCATCTCATCTTCATAGTCACGACCTCGATAGATGGATTTTAGATTATTCAATCTATCCATATATAAACCTGCTAGTCCATTGCGTTTTAGGGTGCCCAAATCACCACCAGAGCCTTTGACGTACATTATCTCGGTCATCTTTTTGGTCAAAGGATCTCTCTTTTTGACCTTGCAGCTGGTGTTTCCGCCGCCAAAATTGGTAATTCGCAAGTCACTACCTAATAAATTAGACCGATAAAGCAAAAGTTTTATCTGATCATTTTTGAGTGATTTTTCTGTCTTTTTATCCCATAAATCTTTGAGATATAGTGACTTAGCATGAGCCATGAATACTGTTTTAGATGAATGATAATGCCAAAGATAAAATCTTTTTTGGAGTAAAAGTTAAAATTACACAAACGTTTGCGTAAAATATAAAAAAAATAGTATCTTTGCTTATCATTGAATGTATTTCTCCCTACATTCTTATTCTTTGAAAACAAACGCACCAGACATGAAACAAGGACTTTTTCCTATCTTCTTGATTGTATTTTTGCTGTCTAGCACGGTTACTTTCGCTCAAAAAGGGAATATCCATGGATTTGTCAAAGAAGCCGAGACCGGTGATGCGATGATTGGGGCTAGTGTCTTTATTGAAGGCACGAGTACGGGTACGGTGACTGATTTTAATGGCGAGTTCACGTTGAGTGGCATATCGGAAGGATCTGCTACGTTGGAATTTACGTATTTGGGGTTTTCCCCGTTGCAGCAGGTAGTTGAAGTCGTCGGGGGAAGCACGCAAGAGTTGACTATTGCGATGGAATATGAGTCTGTTAGTCTGATAGAAGGCGAAGTCATCGTCACCGCACAAGCCAGCGCTCAGATGGCTGCCATCAATAAGCAACGTTCATCCAATACGATTGCCAATGTCATTTCTGTCAAAAGAATCCAAGAATTGCCTGATGCCAATGCGGCAGAAGTGGTGGGACGGTTGCCTGGTGTGTCGCTACAAAGAGAAGGAGGAGAAGGTAGTAAGGTGGTGATACGTGGGCTTGCGCCAAAATATAATAGTGTGACGATTGAAGGAGTATCAATGGCATCAACTGGTGGAGACAATCGTAGCTCTGATATGAGTATGATATCCCCATACATGCTAGAAGGTATTGAAATATTTAAGGCGGCAATGCCTGACAAAGAAGCTAATGCCCATGGCGGAAGTATTAATTTTGTATTAAAACAAGCTCCCAAAAAATTCAGATTAGATGCCTTTGCATCCGTGGGTAATAGTTATCTTTATACAGAAAAACTTTCATTCGCATCCTTGGGTAAAATTGCTCCTTACAATGAAAAGATTGATTATAAACTATCAATAGGAGCAAGTAATCGTTTCTTTCATAATAAACTAGGTGTATTTGCACAAATAAATCATGAAAGAAGAAACAGGACAGCACACAATCTGTATGTATCTTATGTTCCACACCAGCCAATTTATGTTGATACCGATGCTGATATCAGCAATATATCACTGACAAAGACAGATCATGGCATAAAGAGATTTGGAGCTACTTTAGTCCTTGACTATAAAATAAAAAATGGTTCTATCAAGCTGACCAACTTTTTAAGCACGATCAATAAAGATATCTTAAAGCTACAAGATATCTTTGGTATGACCTACCAGCAGCATTTTCATGGCTACAACCGCATTCAGAGCAACTTACTCATACATACAAGCACCTTATCCTTGGAAAAAACAATGGGCTCCTTTAAATTTAAGCTAAATAGCTCAAGTTCAAAAGCAAATAATATTGCACCTAGCAATATCACGCTACTAGGTTTAGAAGATTCTGCTTTCAAACCTGGTGTACAAAAACAGACTAGAATAGATAGTATTTTATCTTATGCAAAGAATGATTATACTGCAACTCGATTTGAAAAAATTTCTTCTCAGTATTCTGATGCTAAAGAAATACAATACTCGAGTGGAGCAAGTCTAGAATTTACTCATCGTGCTTTCAGCCATTCTAGTTTTACGTATAAAATTGGTGGGAAGCTAAAGGTACTCTCTAAAACTAGAGATATCGACAATAAGAATATCCCTGTCAGCTGGGGGCTACACGGGGCACCATATCGCGCTGCAATAACGGAATATTATGATGATATCCAACCTTCCGTAAACATTTCATACGTGAATCTAAAAGATAATACTTTTGACGGCTCCAACTTTTTAAATAATCAATATGAATTATCTACTCCATTCGATGGCGACCGAGCAGAAACATTAGCCCAAATAGCAGAAGACAATAATCTCTATCTAATTCATTATCCTTCTGATAACATGTCTGATTATTCTGGCACTGAAGCCTATTGGGCTGGATATGCGATGCTCACTTACAAATATAAAAAACTGCTTACATTCATACCAGGGTTCAGGTATGAAAAAAACCTAACAGAATATACTGGCGTGAGAGGAGATGAATTAGCACTAAATGAATATCAAGGTTACAGATTTACCAATCATACCACCCAGCGAAAGAATCATTTTTTCTTACCAATGTTTCATCTAAAAGTAACCCCGACTAAATGGCTAGATATCAGGATGTCTTCAACCCAAACTTTATCTCGTCCAGATTTCACTCAAATTGTACCTTCTTGGAACATAGCCTTATCTACAATTACTTGGAACAACCCATACCTAGAGCCCTCTAAATCAAAAAACTTCGATTTTTTTGTATCTGCTTATCATAGCAAAGTGGGTTTCCTATCTGCTGGTTTCTTTCAAAAGAAAATTGAAAATTTAATATTTAATGCGGGGCTATCGTCTGTAAAAGACCCAAGCGAATATGGACTTCCTATCAGTCAGAAAGGTAAACAGATTACTAAAATAGTCAATAATAAATTCCCTTTAACAATAAAGGGTTTAGAGACTGAGTATAAAACTAAGTTTTTGTATGCAAATAACTTTTTAAAGGGAGTAGTTCTTAATTTAAACTATACACATATCTTTTCAGAAGTAAAATATCCTGTAGCATTTATTCGGAGAGAGTTTATTAGTGAGCCACCATTTATTATTTCCAACACTGTAGATACATTTTATACTGACCGGTTTTTACAACAACCAAACGATATATTTAATGCAACTCTTGGATATGACCTTAAAGGATTTTCATTTCGTGTGTCATACCTATATAGAACTAAAATTTTCAAACAATCAGACTATTGGATAAACTTAAGGGCAGATTCAGATGATTATTCGAGATGGGACTTTAGCTTTAAGCAAAAACTACCAAAGAATATCGAAATCCTTTTAAATGTTGCAAACCCTTTCGGAAAACCAGAACGAGTCCGACTAAAAAATAGCTCCATACTTAGTGAGCAAAATTATGGAACAACGATAGACCTTGGATTAAGGTATCGTTTTCAATAAAACATTTTTTTCACAAAACCTTTCAATCATGAAAAAATTCTTTACTTTTTTTGCCATTGTATTTTTTATGGCAACTTATTCTTCGGTAATTGCCCAAGATACACTCGATGTCCCTTACAGTCCAGTTCCTGGGACCTTTGAAAATTTTCTTGCTGCCGACACTTTATCTGATGGCTCAAGAGCAAACCCTAACAGAGTTTATCGACTAGAACGTGGCAAAGTTTATTTTTTAGCTGGACAGTTTGATGTAGGGTTTAATTTAAACCTTTCTGGTGCAAAAGAGCCTGCAGACTTACGCCCTGCAGTCATCGCACCAGCAACTGTGCCTGTAGCATCACAGAGTTTTGTAACTCATGCTAATATAATCCTAGATAACCTTTACTTCCACAACGTGGCTCCTGACTTAACATTTACTGCTGCTACATTTCTGGGTGCTGGTGCTGATGCTGATTATACCTTTACAAATTGTGTCTTTGAAGGTAATGTTTGGAACGTATTAGTAACTTATGCTCCAATACATGACATCACTGTTAAAGATTGCGTTTTTAGAAATTCGGTTAACCCTGGTAGTGAATGGAATGGTAGAGCAATAAGTACTAGAAATCTGCCAGTTCATAATTTTGTTATGATTAACAATACTTTCTTCAACTTAAACTCTAATGTCTATAATGGAGGAACAAGTGAAGTCAAAAATTTCACGTTTAGCCACAATACTATTGTCAATTCGTTAAAATGGGCTATTCAATGGCATTCTAAAACTAACGCCATCGTTAAAGATAATATCTTTTATAACAGCCATAGCTTGGGCGAAACTGATAACGAAGCTGCTGGACAAGATGCTGATGGACTTCCTTTTGGCGTTTTCAATATGTTTTTACTAGATGAGCATGACTTTATTGACTCTTTGGGATATACTGAAGCGGGTAGAAAAGTTGACCTACATAACAATAACTGGTTTTTCTCTTCAGAGATTACTGATTTTTGGAATAGCCTAGACTCCGTCAATGCAGAACCTTGGATGAACACAAGAACTCAGGGCTGGTTTGATGATGATGCAAATTATCCAAATCTATCAGAGTTGAACACGACTAATATGGATCCTGATTTTATTAATGCTGGCACTTCAGCTTCTTGGAATACTCTGGACTCTATGGTTTTATTTATGCGAGGCCTAAGAGACACAACTGTTGTTAAGCCATTCTTTTGGGGATTTGAATCTATTGATGCTAACTACGACATTCAATGGCCTTTACCTGAAAATCTTGCCTACAACAATGCTACCCTAAAGACTGCAGGTACTAATGGATGTCCCTTAGGAGACCTTAATTGGTTCCCTGACATGAAAGAGCAATGTACTCCTGTTGGTACCAACGAGCCTTTCACGTCCAAAGGTCTAACCGTAGAGCAAAACATGCCTAACCCATTCAAAGGACAGACTACGATTGCTTATACATTGGCTGATGCGGCTAAAGTAAATGTAACTATTATTGACATCAATGGTAAGGTCATCACTACCCTATTGAACGAAAACCAACAACAAGGTCGTCATACTGTTGAATGGAATGCAGGTAACCTTGCTACTGGTACTTACTTCTATCAGATTAAGACGGATCATGCTTTGATTACTCGTAAGTTGGAGTTGGTCAAATAAATAATTTCCTTTGACTCGAATTTAGAAATCGTGAAATTTGTTGCCGGATGCTCTTTGGAGTGTTCGGCGATTTTTTTTGTTATTCACTGGCAATCTTAGTCGCAAAAGAGCGCAACAAGTTTCGGCCAGTGGATACTTTATCTCTGTAAATGGATCGTTTCGTTTTTTATTTACCATATACTTAATCTTCTTTACTACAATTTTTTTACATAAAAAAAGAGACGCCTCAATAAAGGTGAAGCGCCTCCATTCAATTCTCAATTAAAAATATGGGTGATTAAAGTGCATCACCGTATGAGGAGACGAATTAGAATTAATCCGCGTATGATCCCACACGATCTCAGGATTGTAAGTCATTGGAAGTGTTGATGGAGGATTCGAGCTAAAAGTGGCCATAAAATATGTCTCTCCGTAGGATGGGTAATTACTCCAACCATAAACCTTATTAACATCAAAGCGAGCAGTAGCATTGGAATACCAAGAACGGTTTGCTGTCGCAATAAATGTCCAAGAAGTAGCCCCAGGTTTCCTGAAATAAATATTAATAGTGGTCTTGTTATAAAAATCAGTAATCACTGAATAGTCAAAAGTAGGCGTCCAATTACTTGAAAGATCTCCTGCTTCAGCACTAAAGGAAGTAGCCACAGCGTAGGGATAATTTATTCGATCGCCGTCGCCAACATTAGAGTTTGTCAATCCATCTGCACTTCTAGAATCAACAGATTGGTGAAGTACAGTCTTTTCTGAATTCGGAGTAACTGGAGCTTCTTTCGAGCAAGAATACATTGAGAACAATCCCAACATAAATAAAAAAATCATTAATCTTTTCATAATAAAAAATTTGTGAAACCAACTGATAAATTTATTGATTCTTACAAATAGAATCAAAGAATACAATAAATTTAATCAATCAACTTCTAGTTAAATAATGACCACAAGATAATACATATTATCTATCTATCTATCTATCTATCTATCTATCTATCTAATTTATAATAATTCTAAATAAAACAGTTAATTCTGGGTAACTAAAGTCACCGGATGCTCTTTGGAGTGTTCGGCGATTTTTTTTGTCAAGAGGATTTGTGTTCAAACGTTCAAGTATGCAATTGTTCAAATGAATGCCAAGAATCAACATCTTACACTCGTTAAAAATAAACAGAAAAAACTCGTAACGCTACGCTACTGGTAGCTACGAAAAAAATTTCATGTCCATTGCCTTCGGCGGCTACTGCCTGTAGTTTGCGCGGATTAATAAATTTGCTTGCTTTTTGGTCTGGTGACGCAAAATACACTATGCTTTTTATAAACCTGTTCCCCTTATAAGTGGCAACAACTATGGGTCTGTGGCACCGCTGGTGTTATCGCCAAGATGGATGACGTTGTTGACTCCAAACAAATCACACGCAACCCGCTAAGACTATCACCTAACCCATTAACAATCAAAGAATTAGATATTAATGGCTTAAATGCTTCTCTCGTAGATATAGAGATTTATACCCTTGCGGGAAAAAGGCTCTTTTCCAAAACCAAGCACCTTGCCCAAGAATCCCTTCATCTAGGCAGTCTAAAAGAAGGAGTATATGTCGTCCGTATTTTGAATCGTGATACAGGTGATGCATATTATGACAAGCTGTTGATTATGAATTAGCATGCCTAGCCCTATCGACAAAAGCAGCAAGCACACTAAAAATACCATAGGACACCAAAGCCGATATCATCAGTGCTATCGTATTTTCTGGTGGTGGTAGGATATACAGATTCAAAAATCCCGCAAATATCATAAATCCTGTAAAAAGGATTGCCCCATATTTTCCCCAAAAGCTATGCCCCTTTGTTTTACGCAAGTAGTACATCAGCCCCAATACTAATAAGCTGACTTCTGTTGCAAAGGTAAGGTGCCTGTAATTCCATAAACCAAAACCCATTTTGGGGGAGTGGTCACCCAACAAAGGTAAGTCATGAGTATGTACAATCAAGTCGGCAAACCAATGTGACAAAACCGCTAAACCCATCGCCCACGCTACTTGCTTGGAAAAGCTTTTTCCGTTATTTACCAGATAGCGATAAACCCAATAAAACAATAATGACCACAGCACCGTCGCCAAAAGACCATGCGTAAACGGATAATATTCCAAATCAAAATGAGTGGATGCCGTATAATGGGGAACTATTTTCAAGCGTTCAATGCCCAAGTTAACAAAGGGAAAAAATAATATATCCACAAATTGAGTGGCTACAAATAACATCCCTAATGATGTCTTTGGCACCGCACCTTTTAGTGCAAACGCAGAAGCATAATGACCTATAAACATGATTTTCATTTTTAGTGTAAAATGCAGAAACTTCCTAATCATTCCGCAAAATGAACCACAATATAGTATAAATTACACAAACAACCCAATATTCCAAATTTTAACTAGGAAATTCACCACCAAACCTTTTTTTTGCACTTCATCTTTCACCCTTTACCTTCCAATAAATGTTTAATCGTTCAGGTGCGAAATTGTTCAATTGAATGCCTAAGAAAGAAAATATGTATCGGTTTAGGTGCCCAATTTTTAGGCAAAAAATAGGCATTTTACGGCAAAATTTAGCCCTACCTTAGGCCGGCACCACATTAGATAAGCAATACGCTATCGTTATACCTATATGCCGCTGTACCAAAACTTGAGTAGTATAACACCTACATCGCCCCCAAAATCCTAGGCAACCAAAGGCTCAACTCAGGCACATAAGTCACTAACAGCAGCACAAGAATCATTGCCACAAAAATAGGAATTAAAGGCTTAATTACTTTTTCTATTTTGACGTTGGCGACACTACACCCAATAAACAAGACCGAGCCTACAGGTGGTGTACAAAGCCCAATACTTAGATTCATAATCAACATGATGCCAAAATGAATTGGATTTAGTCCTAATTGCTGCGTTACTATTGGCAAGAAAATAGGTGTAAAAATCAATATCGCTGGCGTCATATCCATAAAAGTACCCACTACCAACAAAATGACATTGATGATGATTAATATCACAAATGGATTATCACTGATATTTAGCAAAGCCGTACTAACTGTTTGTGGAATATTCTCATAGGCCATTATCCATGATAAACCGATACTGGTGCTCACCAAAAACAATACAATGGCCGTAGTCTTAACCGACTGTAATAAGACATCAGGCAAATCCTTAATAGTCATTTCATTATAAACCAATGCCAATACTAAGGCATACAAAACAGCAATCGCAGACGCTTCCGTTGCCGTAAAATAACCTGCGACAATACCACCAATCACTAATACCAACATCAT
>CAMZKG010000292.1 GCA_947311105.1 uncultured Saprospiraceae bacterium | reverse complement strand
GGCTTTTTTGTGCTGTCGCTTTTGCTCCGTTCATTTTGTCGCTTCGCTCCGTTCATGTCGCTTCGCTCCGTTCATGTCGCTTCGCTCCGTTCAATTATCGCTTCGCTCTGTTCATTTTGTCACTTTGCTTCGTTCAATATGTCGCTTTTGGTCTTTGGGGCGGGCTGCGGATGACGGAGACGGAGACAATTCGTGAATTGTCTCTACGGCGGCGTTGAACCCGTTAAACCCGTTAAACCGCTACACCGTTAAACCCGTTAACCCGTTACACCGCTAAACCCGTTAACCCGTTACACCATTACGCCCCTATACCGTTAAACCCGTTAAACCGCTATACCCGCTACACCGCTACTCCTGTTATTTCAATCCCAAAAATTCGCCCCCCAGCTTACACAAAGCGGCTGATGAGATTGTGCTAGATTCGTGCCTATTTTATTGATTTCATCTTGCGATAAAATCTCTTCCATGTACGGAAACAGCACTCTTTCTTCAAATCGAATATGGTTTTTGAGTAATTCGGAAAAGGACAATAAATCATCTTTCAATCGCCCCGTTCCTGTGGATAACCTTTGGATAATCCGTTCAAACTCATTGTGCTCATCCAACATTCTTTTTAGGAGCGGGTGCTTGGAGTCGATTTGTGGAAACAAAAAGAAATTATCTTCTTCTTGGTTAAAGTGATGTTTTAGTGTCGGCCAGACATGTAGCGTGTAGTCTAACACAATGGATAAATCGTCTAGTTTTGCAACGGCCTTTTTAATACGAAGCGCAATGACTAAACCGTCGTGATGCTCGGCCGATAGATTGACTAGGTTGGGGTTTCTTTTCATGATAAGAAGAACATAAAAAAACCAGACAGTTTGCACCATCTGGTTTTTATATTTTCCGAAAGGAATGATTAGTGCATTAATAACACTTTTTTAGTAATCTGACCATATTTTGTCTTAATGGAAAGCACATAAGCACCCTGTTTGAGATGGCTAGCATCAAGTTGTACTGGATTTGCGCCAGCGACAAATTGAGCTTTGCTAGAGATTAGTTGTTGACCGCTTAAGTCAAAAAGGCTAATGGTTGCATCAGCTGCTTTCTTAGCGTCAATGACTAATTGGATATTATCGACACTAGGGTTGCCCATGATGCGAACGTTGGCAATGGAGATAGGCACTTGATTAGCAAGAAGTAAACCTTCAGAAAGAGTAAATATTTTTCCATCGGTACCACTATCGGCACCTTGACTGCCATCTTTGTTCACGGCATTTCCTACGACATAAAAACTAACACTCCCTGTGCCATTATTCGGCGCAATCCAGTCGATAGTAAACTCATTGCTGGTAGAAACTCCTTTGTGTTCAAAGTATTTGCGACCCAAGATTCCGTCTACTTCTTGGACATTAGCCGAAAAGCCAGGATAGTTTTGCATGCCAGGTGATTCTGCAGAAGCGGTTGCATCAATAAGCCCTACAAGCTGAAATCCATATCCTGACGGGGAGTTGGTGGTGGCATTTACTTTTACGTGGATTTTGTAGGATGCGCCAGGGGCGTAGCCAAGGATATCGTGGTTGTTGGCATCCGTGACAAAAACATCTAGTTCAGGTTTATAGTTGGTGGTGTTGTGGCACTTTTTGCACGTTTCTTTGACGCCATCATTGTCGGCATCCCAGTCGCCAGGCGCTTGAGTAATTCCTATCTTTTTTGATTTGGCATATCCAATAGAAAAAGAGTACAAGGAGGAAAGAGTAAGGATTCCAGCGACAAAAATTAAAATTGGGTAGATTTTTTTCATTTGAAAAATTTTAATTGTGAATGTTCAGGCTTTTGGAGCCAATTTTTTATTTTATTACGTGTTGGGCTTCCTGTCTGTTGTTTTTTTGCGTGGGAAAATACCATTTTCTGGTATTTTTCCTTGCACGCCTACAAAGTAGTCCCACAATTCATTTAAATCCTTCTCTTTGTCATCTGTCGTGTAAAAGGGCTCCCCAAAGTGGATTTCCTTCTTCGCATAATCAAATTTTGTGGGGATAATCGGTACATTGGCATTTCTTGCGATAAAGTAAATACCTGACTTAAAGCGATTTACACGGGCTCTTTTTCCTTCTGGGGTCAAGGTAAGCACAAACTCATCCTTAGCGTTAAAAATATCCACAACAGATTGTGCAAAGTTGGTGCGTTTGGTTCTATCAACAGGATATCCACCGAGCCCACGAAAAAGCCATCCAATACCAGGCTTAAATAAAGTATGCTTTGCCACAAACTTTATGTCCAAGCCTTCACTCCAGTTATAAATGATTCCTTTCGGAAAATCCCAATTGGACGTGTGCGGCGCTACAAGAATTATAAACTTCTTGATTTCTCGTGGGTAGTGTCCAGTAATCTTCCAACCAGACAGCTTCAATATAGTTGAGCCTATAAACCGTTTCATCACTTTCTTTTAATGGGTGCAAGATACAAAAAAAGCCACACCGAGTAGGTGTAGCTTCTAATGTTAACATACTTATTTGTCTTTTAGCAATTTTATTTCTCCTTCAGGATACGCTTGTACTCGGTCGTGTTGCTCAAAATTTCAATAGCCTTTTGCACTTCTTCGTCATTCCGCAAGGACATTTTTATCTTGCCTTTTACATATTGCTTGCGCAAAGCCAATTCTTTTTCAATTTCGCTGATGATGATTGATTTGTTTTGTTCAATCTCCAACGATTTCTTTTGGTCGATGGCTGCTTGCATAGCTTTGATGTTTTGGTCAAAATTATTGGCAAGTCCTTCTTCTTTTCCTTTTTTAACTAAGTCTTTAAGGAGTTTTTCACTCTCTGTGTCGTAGGTAAAGTTTTTCTTTTTCAAGAAATCGGTAAATTCATTAAATCTAGTAAAATGATAAAGCTCTAAAGAGTCCATTTTTTCGCCATTCTTAACCAATTTGGTTACGAAATCAAAAATCATAAACTGCTTTTTTAGGGCCTTGAATGCAGGAGTGTTGGTTTTTTCTTCCAACTTGATATCTGGAGCAATACCACCGCCGTCTAATACTGGACGTCCATTTTTTGTATGAAATACTGCTCTTTCCGAGTCTGGAATATGAATGGGCTCGCCATCGTCATTGTATTCTACACTTTGGATACACCTTTTGCTTGGAATGTAGTATTTGGCAGTAGTCAACTTGACCTTAGAGTTGTAGCCTAGGTCTTTGGTATTTTGTACCAATCCTTTGCCATAAGTTCGTTGCCCGATGATAACCCCCCTGTCCAAATCTTGAATGCTGCCTGAGACAATCTCCGATGCAGATGCAGAGTTCTTATTGGTCAAGATAGCTAAAGGAATTTCCAGATCAACAGGATTGCCACGAGTCATGTAGGTACGATCCCACTCGATGACTTTTCCTTTGGTTGTAACGACTAGCTCGTCGGCAGGCTCAAAAATATTAACAATATCCACCGCTTCAGATAATAATCCACCACCATTTCCACGCAAGTCAAGCACCAATCCTTTTAGGTTAGGATGAGCTGACTTTAAATCAGTCAAAGCCTTTTTTATATTTCCAGCAGCATTTCTCGAAAAAACAGACAAAGCAATATATCCAATATCATTTGGGAGCATCCCCGAATAAGGCACATTATTGACGCCGACATCTTCTCTTTTTACTGTAATTGTTTTTTTGGAGCCATCTGCTTTTTTTATCGTAATATCAAAAGAAGTGCCCGGCACACCTTGAAATACAGATAGTAAATCAGCCGCTTTTTTGTCCTGTGCAGATTGTCCATCAATTTTGAGCACGATATCTCCTGGTACTAACCCCGCAATATCAGCGGGGCCATCTTTTGTGATAGAAGTAATAAGCAAACGATTGCCAGCGTCTTTAACTTCGGCACCGATACCGTGATATTTACCTTCTGTGTAGTAGCGATACCCTTCAATGTCTGTTTCAGAGATATAGTTGGTATAAGGATCCAAGGACGCTAGCATGGCATCAACCCCTTTGCGCATCAATTCAGACGGGTCTAAATCATCCACGTAATAAGTGTTGACTTCTTTGTAAAGATTGGTGAAAATCTCTAGATTTTTGGCAATTTCGTAGTATTTGCCCTTGTCAGAGCTAAAACTAGCCAAAACCACAAATCCCCCAATCATTGCAAAATATTTAAATTGCAGTAGTTTATTCATCTCTCATAGATGTTATTACTAGATTGCTCTAGTAGTGTTCATTAGTGTGTATCACTATAAAAATATGTACGGGTATCAAGCCTTTCGAAAAAGACTCGTATTAAGGGGGGGATAAATCGCATAAACAACAAACGAAATAAAACAATTATCTGTTGTCTTTAACGAAGTACCTTTCTCCTTGCAAATTTCAAACCATATGGAAAATGTGTAATTTGTTCATCTTTGGGGCTTTAACGTGTACTGCTTCCGCAAATTTATAATAATATCTTCCATTTTGCAAAAAAACAGAAAGATTTGAGTGTAAAATAGCATTTTTTGCAACAAATATATCGGGTAAAACAAAAATACTACAGTATCGTACCAATATGGCAACGGTATTCATAGAAAAGATAAAACAAATCAGGTGTTTTATAGCTAAAAATGTTACCTTTGCATCACTTTTTTGAATTTTCAAATAATATAATCGTCTAAATAAGATAGACAATGGCAGCAATTACACGGATTAGACAATATTTTTGGCTCTTAGTACTATTGATGGTACTTGCTTTGGTGAGTTTTATTTTTACAAGTAATAACAAAGGTGCTGGACGGAGTGTCGGTGGCAATGTGATTGGTAAAGTAAACGGTCAAAAAATAGATTGGCAAGATTTTCAAAATGCAGAAAATGTACTGTATAAAGGTGCTACTGGTGACTACCTTGGTCGAAGAGCTAGCCTTTGGAACTATTTTGTCGAAAAAGCAATCGTTTCGGATAAGGCAGATAAGATGGGCTTGGGCGTTTCTAATGCAGAACTAAATGAACTTCAGTTCTCCAATGATAGACGTAACTTGAGTGACGTTATCGTTCGACGTTTTACGGATCAGCAGACCAGACAGCTGGATATGGCTAAATTGAATGAAATCAAACAGCTAATCGTTGAAGATAAACTCAACCCTGATTATAGAGCGTTTTGGGGGTACCAACAAAAAGAAATCAAAAAAAGTAGGTTGCAGAACAAAATCGCCGCTTTGGTCGGTAAGGCTGCTTATACACCGACTTGGATGGCAGAAGTTATTGGGCAAGATCAAGGCAAAAAAGCAGATATTGCCTATGTGAAAATACCTTTTAGTACGATTTCTGATGATCAAGTCGAAGTCACCGACGAAGACTATAAGAGTTATTTGCAAGAAAATTCAGCAATCTACAAAAGAGACGAACCTTCCAGAAAGTTGGCTTTCGTTACGTTTGATATCAAACCGACTGCCCAAGATTCTGCAAAGTTAAGATCAGAAATGACAGCACTTGCCACTGAATTTAAGAACGCAGAAAATGGAGATAGTTTATTTGTTGTCGCTAATAACGGACAATGGGATGGGGGATATGTGGCTTCCGATAAGCTACCCAAGCAGATCTCTGCAGACTTGTTGAATTTGCCCATCGGTTCAGTTGTTGGGCCTTATATTTCGGGTAATAATTACTCAATCACAAAAGTTTTGGATCGCAAAACAATTCCTGATTCTGTAAAATCTAGGCACATTCTACTTCCTGCTACGGATCAAGCTTCTTATATCAAGGCTATGCAGACGATTGATAGTCTAAAAACATTGATTGAAGAAGGAAAGGCAGATTTTGCGAGCCTTGCGGCAAAATATGGGACAGATGCTACCAAAACCAAAGGTGGCGACTTGGGATTCGCTGGTCCTAACCAAATGGTCAAACCTTTTAATGACTTGATTTTCTTTAAAGCAGAGAAAGGTAAACTATATACCGTTGGTACGCAGTTTGGTCTCCACCTTGTCGAAGTCACAGGAAAGAAATTTATCAATAACAAGACTGGAGTTAAGATGGGGACGGTTGCCAGATTGATAGCACCTAGTGATGACACGCAATCTAAAGTTGAAAATGAAGCCAATCAATTTGCTAGAACAAATACAACGGTAGAAGCCATGAAAGCAGCTGCCGAAAAAGATCCTAAATTGACTTATCAAGAATCTGCTCTTCTTAAAGCAAACGATTACTTTATCGGTCAATTAGGCTCTAACGACGTGTCTAGAAAATTCGTCAAGTGGGCTTTTGAAAAGGAAACTTCTGTCGGAGAAGTAAACCCCAATATCTATCTATATCGTGCTCCTGCTGGTTTCTATTATGACAAAGCAGTCGTTGGTGGTGTTGTCGCTAAGGTGAAGGCTGGTCTGCCTTCTGTAGCTGTTATGAAAGATCAGTTGAAGTCGGCCGTGCTTTTTAAGAAAAAAGGAGAAGAAATTGCTAGCCAAATTAGTGCTAAGGACCTGAATAGCATCGCTTCTCAATTTGGAGCTAAAGTGGATACCGCCAATAATGTAGCTTTTGCGGGGTCTTTTATTCCTGGTGTAGGTAATGAACCAAAAGTTATTGGCGCAACCTTCAAAACTTCTTCTAGTAGCGTTTCTGCCCCTATCGTAGGTACAGGCGGTGTGTTTGTCGTTCAGCCAATTAAAATAAATAAAACCAACACTCCCGCAAATGTGGATATCGTGAAAAAACAGGAAGAAGGTGCTTTCATGACGCAGGCAAAGAATTTATTGATGGACGGCTTGAAGAAGAAGGCTAAAATATCTGACAATCGTTCTACTTTTTATTAAAGATGAAGGAGCCAGGTCTCAAAGCCCTAGTTTCTAAAAAAAAGGACTCGATGACTCATCGAGTCCTTTTTTTGTCGTGAGCCGTTTACGCCCGTTGCACCGTTAGACTCCTTTGTCAGGGACGAACTGCCGTTCGTCTTTACATGCCGGCACACCGCCCCACCGCTACACCCGTTGCACCCGTTGCACCGTTGCACCCGTTGAACCGTTTGCACCGTTATGCCCGTTTACACCGTTGCACCGTTAGATAGTCCTTGTCAGGGAGACGAACGGCCGTTCGTCTTTACATGCCGCCCCACCGTTATGCCCGTTGCACCGTTATGTCCGTCGCCCACACCGTTACAACCAATTGGGTGTATTTTCGTTTCTTTTTTCATGAGCACAAAAAAAACCATGGTGTTTGGGGCATCTCCTAATCCCAGTAGATACGCACATTTAGCCGTAAGGCAATTAGAGAAAAACGGAATTGAAGTGGTCGCCTTGGGACGGCGGGCAGGGCAGATCGGCAATACCATGATCCTGACGGATTATCCCGCTAAAATCGGCCATCTTCATACCATCTCCCTGTATCTAGGCGCCAAACATCAGCCAGAATACTACGATTATCTCATCAGTTTGAAGCCCAAACGGGTCCTTTTTAACCCAGGCACAGAAAATCCCGATTTTGTTGCAAGACTCAATAATGCAGGTATAAAAACCGAAATGGCGTGCACTTTAGCTTTGTTGAGCATTGGCGCATATTGAATTGTAGGTTAGGAAAAGGATGCATCAGAAAGGTGAAGGTGGCACTAAAAAACCATTACAAATAACTAGAAACCAAGTTATTGTTTATCTTTGCCTATCCATTTTGGACTGAATAACGTATAGGATAAGATGAACAAGAAAACCAGAATTACCCGATTGCTCAAAAGTACTCCTGATGGGCAAATTGTCACTGTTAAAGGATGGGTGAGAACCTTTCGGAATAATCAATTTATTGCCCTGAATGATGGTTCTACTATCGTCAACCTACAAGTCGTGGTGGACAGAGAAACTTTGCCAGAAGACATTCTGAAAAGAATTACACCGGGAGCAGCGCTTATTGCCACGGGTAAGCTAATAGAAAGTCAAGGGCATGGGCAAGCAATGGAATTAGTGGCAGCCGAAATCTTAATCACTGGAGATAGTAATGCGGATACTTATCCGCTGCAGCCCAAGCGCCATAGTCTTGAATTTTTGCGCAAAAATGGACATTTGCGATTTAGGACGCAGACATTTGGGGCGATTTTTCGGATTCGGCATCATCTGGCCTATGCTATTCATAAGTTTTTTAATGACCGTGGTTTTTTCTACTTGAATACACCGATTATCACGGGTTCAGATGCTGAAGGGGCGGGTGAGATGTTTAGATTGACGACACTTGACCTAAACAATGTGCCTAAGACCGATGATGGGCACGTGGACTACTCCAATGATTTCTTTGCCAAAGAGACTAATTTGACTGTGTCTGGTCAATTGGAAGCCGAATTGGGCGCCATGGCATTGTCGAATGTCTATACTTTTGGGCCAACATTCCGTGCGGAAAACTCCAATACAACCAGACATCTTGCAGAGTTTTGGATGGTAGAGCCAGAAATCGCGTTCTCCGACCTAGATGATGATATGGACCTTGCGGAAAATATGCTCCAATATGTCATTGGCTATGTTTTAGAGCATGGTAAATTGGATTTGGAGTTTTTAGCCAAACGACTAGAAAACGAAGAGAAAAATAAACCCCAAAATGAACGCTCGTTTCCGCTATTAGAAAAATTGCAGGGAATCATTGATGACAAATTTGAAAGAATCACTTACACCGAAGCTTTCAATATCTTGAGAAACTCAAAGCCTAATAAAAAAGGCAAATTTGCTTACCCCGTAGAAGAATGGGGCATGGATTTGCAGTCGGAGCATGAGCGTTTTTTGGTCGAGAAAAAATTTAAAAAACCCGTCATTATTACGGATTACCCGAAAGGCATCAAGGCGTTTTATATGCGTATGAATGATGATGGAAAGACCGTAGCCGCCATGGATATTTTGGTGCCGGGCATTGGCGAGTTAGTGGGTGGTTCGCAGCGTGAAGAGCGCTTAGATGTGCTTCATGATCGTATGAAAGAGATGAATATCCCGATTGAAGAGATGCAATGGTATTTGGACACGCGTGTCTATGGTTCTTGTCCACATGCTGGATTTGGGCTGGGCTTTGAGCGCTTGGTTTTGTTTGTGACGGGTATGACGAATATTCGGGATGTGATACCTTTTCCGCGGTTTCCTGGGAGTGCGGAGTTTTAGGGAGGGTGTCCTTTGGACGTTGCCTTCGGCGTTCAATTGTCCTTCGGACGTTCAATTTGCCTTCGGCGTTCAATTGCCTTCGGCGTTCAATTGCCTTTGGCGTTTAATTTGCCTTCGGCGTTTAATTGCCTTCGGCGTTTAATTGCCTTTGGCGTTTAATTTGCCTTCGGCGTTCAATTTGCCTTTGGCGGTTCAATTGCCTTTG
>CAMZKG010000291.1 GCA_947311105.1 uncultured Saprospiraceae bacterium | reverse complement strand
TCATCAAGCACCTTCAAATTTTGCCTTAATCAAGGAAGACGTTGGAGGCGTGGCAGGCTACGTCGGAGTATTGTTTTTTTACCGAACCATTGTTGAACAATTGCACGATTGAACAAAATAAAGTTTTGCTTCACTCTTTAGCTATCGTTTACAACGACTTTTCGGAGCAAGCTCAATCTATCCCAATACCGTTAAGCTTAGTACCAAATCTTAAATACCTTTATTTAGTCCGGCTCAGCCCCGCCTTAGCCTTGCCATGCAAGGCCGTACGGTATTCGCTAGGTTTGATTTTCAAAGTCTTTTTAAAATACTCTCTAGCTTTTTTGATATTACCTAATTCTTCGTAGATGATACCGATTTGGAGAGCGGCATTGCAAGGATAATAGGAGCTAGTTTGGTCTTTTTCTTCTAAGACATCGAGATAACGCACGATAGATTCGGTGTACCAACCTAATTTTTGGCTCACCCTTGCCGAGCGGTACAAAAACTCTAATTGTAAGTCATCATTAGAAAAATCTTCTGTTTTTAATCCTTCTAACAAACCATGCGCCTTCCGATAATAACCACCATCAAACAACATCCTAGCCTTCAACAATCTAACATCAGGCATCTCGCCCCGCATAGCATCATCATAAGCCGCTTCATCCCCTTCCTGTCTCTTATTACCTTTCGTTTTACAGAGCGCCATATAGTGCTTATACTGGTCATTCTCTCCATGAATCAAAGCATTCCATGCTAATTTTTGGTATGCTTCTTTGATATATGAATCTCCTTTTTGGTACTTCAAAAACTTTAAGAAGTCATCTTCTGCACCTGCATCCAAGCGATAAAGCTTAGTTAACCCCATCATATAATGCAAATACGGTAGGTCAAAAAACTTTTTTCCGTAAGGGCGCTTACGCAAAATGGCTTCGGCTTCTTTGGACTTTCCGGCATGCAAAGCGATATTAGCTTGCACAAAGCAACCCAAGGGATTTTTGGTAGGATCTAAACGGCTCTTAGATATCACTTCCCATGCCAACTCGCCCTGATTAGACAAGTGCAAAAGCAAAAAAGCGTACATAATTTCTGTCTCTTCCCGAAAGGTAAAATCATTCTTTTCGGCGTAAGCCAATACTGATTCAATCTCCTTTTTGCCTTGCGGAATAGAGCCATCAATCTTACCTATCAACTTAACGCCCCAGCGATACTTATCAGGAACAGACCCAACTATGGAGTGTAAAATCCCCAAACTCTTTTTATTGGCGATAAAATCTGGAAATTTTGAATCGTTCTTTTTTAATAACTGGTACGCATCACTCACTTCATTAAAAGCAGAGAGATACTCCCCAAACTTAATCCGCAAAAGCGCCCAATGCAGATTAATTTCTGCCTGCGAATACAGGTAATAAGGTGAGTTTTTTTGCCCTAAGCGTATTTTGCGCAAGCGGCGATTCTTATTCTTCTCTAATTTTTTGAAGAGTTTTTTGTCTTCCGTGATAAAAACCTTAAAAAAGTCAACATAATCTTCTATATGATAGACGATTAAATTATCTGGCTCGGCGAGTTTTAAGTTATTTAGGGCGTCTTCGGCTTCATCCAATCGAAGATTAATAACTAATTGATAGGCATCCTGTGCCTTTAGGGTATATCTAAAATACGCCGGCTTACTGTTCCCAACTGAAACAAACAATAAAGAAATAAGAATTGAAAAAATTATACGCACAGGAAGAAAGATTAATTTGGGCTCAGGCTTACCAAAAAGACAACCCCACAAATTTAGGTGTTTTTTAGCTCAATCCCAAAGGGTTAGCAATAAATTACGCTCAGAGAAGGGAGAAGAGTAAGTAAATTACTCTATGGACATGCTCTTTTCAAACGTATCAACCTAAAAATGCCCTACTTATACATAATAAAAAATGCTCATAAGTTAAACTTATGAGCATTTTCATTCTTTTCGAGAAGGCAATTAAGCTTTAGCCGCCTTTTTCTTTTCCAATATTTCTGGATCGACCAAGATACGCCCGCAGTGTTCACAAGCGATAATCTTCTTAGTCAGGCTCAATTCTAGTTGAATTTGAGCAGGCACCTTATTAAAGCAACCGCCACAAGCATCTCTCTCTACCGCTACTACCGCTAATCCATTGCGGTAGTTGTTACGAATCTTCGTATAACTTTTAATCAAACGGGCTTCGATACTTTTCTTGGCTTTTTCAGAAGCTTTCTGCAATTTAGCTTCGTCTTTTTCTGTTTTTTCGATGATTTTTGCTAATTCAGACTGTTTTACTTCCAAAACACTCTTCATATCTTCCAGCTTCTTTTTCACACCATCCAAAACAGCAACTCTAGTTTCTTTTTTCTTGTCTGAGTCGCGAATTCGTTTTTCAGCCAATTTGACATCTAGTTCTTGGTCTTCCAATTCCTTCGTCAATGCTTTAAATTCACGATCATTACGGACATCGTCCATCTGTTTTTTGTACTTCACCATCAATGCTTGAGCATCTTTGATGGCTCCTTGGTATCCAGAGATTTCTTGATCGATTTCATTAATACCACTTTCTAAACGTCCGATACGGGTCTCCATACCGACGATTTCGTCTTCTAAATCTTTGACTTCCATAGGAAGCTCACCACGTAGGATTTGGATCTTATCCAATTCAGAATCAACAAGTTGTAACTTGTAAAGTGCTTTCAACTTTTCTTCGATGGTTAATTCAGTCTTTGCCATTAGCTAAAATATTTAATCGGATTTGTATTTGTTTCCGTAAAATGGAGTGCAAAGGTAGGGAATTTTTCCAATAAATACCTATATATTAAAGGAATAGTGAATTGCTCACTCTCAAAATGCCCTATGTCCGCTATCAATATCTTTCCTTCCGCATCAAAAAACTCATGATACTTAAAATCTCCTGTGATAAAAACATCCGCCCCTGCCTTAATCGCATCCTTCAACAAGAAGCTTCCTGAGCCGCCACACAAAGCCACTTTTTTAATGGGTTGCCCCAAAAAAGCTGTATGCCTGATGCACCCAGTCTGCATTTCTTTTTTCAAAAATGCTAGAAAATCTCTTTCTTCCATGGCTTGCGCCAAATACCCGACTACTCCTGCTCCAATATCTTGATTATCAGGGTTTTTGGGGCGCAAAATAGTAAGCTCCCCAACCCCTAACTTCTCCCCTATCATCGCATTAACTCCGTGCAATACATTGTCTAAGTTGGTGTGAATGGCATAAATCGCCACATTATTTTTGATGGCCTTGATGACTGTCCGCTGCACATAGTTGGCACCTACCAATTGCTTTAATCCGCCAAATATTATCGGATGATGAGCAACCACCAGATTACATCCTTTTTTGATGGCTTCTTCAATTATTTCTTCTGTGACGTCTAAGCTAATTAGACAGCCCGTGCATTCTGCTTTCGCATCCCCCACAATCAACCCTGCATTATCGTAAGATTCTTGCAAGTGCCTTGGGGCTAATGCTTCTAATTGATCGATTATTTGGTTTATTTTCATTTTGTTATTTTGGTTTGGTCGGTTTTACGCGGTGATGTTTTTGGTTTGGTTTTGCCCTTGCCCACGTAGCCGAACGGCCGTTCGGGGCTGCATCGCAAAAATTCGTGGTTCGCTGCGGGCATGATTCGTAATCTTTTTTTTTGTGGCCACGTAGCCGAACGGCCGTTCGGCTCTACAGGGGGCGGTGGGATTGGATTTTCTGCTCGATGTTGGTGGTAGAATATCCTTCTACAAACGGTAAACTTCTTACTTCGCCGCCCCCTGCCAACACAATATCCGAACCCACTATCTGCTCCGCCTTCCAATCTCCTCCTTTGACCAATATATCTGGCTGTATGATTTTGATTAATTCTAATGGCGTATCTTCCGCAAAAACCGTCACCACATCCACAAACATCAAAGACGCTAACAAATGATATCGTGTCAACTCATCCTGAATCGGACGATTGGGCCCCTTCAATCTTGTAATGGACTCCTGCGAATTGGCACCTACTATCAATATATCCCCCAAATCCTTCGCTTGCGCCAAATAATGAAGATGCCCATAATGCAAGATATCAAAACATCCATTCGTAAAAACGACCTTCTTTCCTTCTTGTTTCCATTGTTGCCTCCTTTCGGAAATGGCTTCCCAGGTTAGGATTTTGTTTTTTATTTGGGTTTCTAGCATTTTTTTTGGTCTTTGGTGCGGGCTACGCCCTTTTGGTCTTTGGTGCGCTCCTTCGTCGCTTTTAGTCTTTGGTCTTTGGTACGGGCTACGCCCTTTTGGTCTTTGGTCTTCTAATTATTCTTTGACAGCTCAGTCTGGTGCTTTGGCACATAATTACGGTTATAAATCGGCATCAAAATCCAAGACAAAAGCCCCAAAATCGCAATCCCAAATAACTGAATGGCAAAAAAGATGATATTGGCGAAAGAAAAACTATCTCCTTCCCCGATACCGTATAAAGACAAACCCGCGACAACCATCGCATGATATGTGCCCATGCCGCCAGGAGATGGTATAATCATTCCTAAACTCGCAAATACAAAGACCAACAAGCCTGCTTGCGGACCAAGATGTGATGTGGGCTCAAATGCATTAAAACACAGATAAGTCATCAAATAATACATCACCCAAATAACCAAGGAATGAAACAAAAATCCTGGGATATTGTCCAATTGACTAATGGTCTTTACCCCTTCTACTAGCCCCTTAACAATATTGCTTACTTTCTTGTAAATGATATTATGACTAAATTTTTGACGATTTTTAAACAAATAAACCACTAAACCTAGCACACTAGCACCCACCAACCAAAAAATAGGATTGCCCAATAGGGCTTTTCCCGGAAGGCTGCCTTTTTCCGCAAGGTAATTGAATAGCGTGTCTGACTCAAAAATCATCGCTATCGCAAAAACAAGCACAAAAGATATCATATCTACAATCCGATCCACGACTATCGTACCAACCACCTTCTCTACGGGTACTTTTTCTACTTTCGCTAAGCTAGTCGCTCGTATCAACTCGCCTAGTCGGGGCAAACCCAAATTAGCGATATACCCAATAAAAATAGAAAAAAGTAGATTAATGTACCGTGGTCTATACCCCATCGGCTTCAAAAGCATCTTCCAACGTGCCGCTCTACTAAAATTGCTTATCACAAACAACAGCACCACTAAGCCTATCCAATAAAAATTAGCGTTGGAGAAGTCATAAATCACCTTGTCCAACAAGTCCGTGTGCTCCACTTCAATCCCATTGGCGGTATCCAACGCACATTGCGCCTGATATGCCGCCTGTTGCTTACGAAAAACAAAGTATAGAATCCCCACTCCGACTCCTAAAAAAAGGACGAATTGGATGAAATTTTTAGCAATATTCTTAAAAGCAGGCACTGGCAGGGTTTTACGTGACGTAAACTAGGCTTTTCGTAGCTTGTTGTTATTATCAGGGAAGACTAATTTGGGCTTAAATGTCTTCGCTTCTTCCACCGTCATATAACCATAAGAGATGATGATCAGGGTATCCCCGACCATGGCACGGCGTGCAGCGGCTCCATTCAGGCCGATAACTCCAGAGCCACGTTCGCCTTTGATTACGTAGGTTTCAAAGCGTTCTCCATTATTATTATTGACGATTTGCACACGCTCCCCTTCAATAAAATCTGCCGCATCCATCAAATCTTCGTCGATGGTAATGCTGCCCATATAGTTCAGATCGCCTTGTGTCACCTTGACACGATGGATCTTTGACTTAAATCTTTGTATAAACATTCGGCAAAGTTACGGATTTATTTTTTAAATAATAGGATATAAATATCCGAGTATTTGGATATTTCGACCGTACCTATCACCCAAATTATCCGTACCTTTAGCCCAAAATATCGAATCAGATGAAACAAGCCTACATTGTTGATGCTATACGCACACCTATCGGAAAATTTCGCGGAAGCCTTGCAACAGTTCGTACAGATGACTTGGCGGCGATGCCTATTCGGGAGTTGCTTGCGCGAAATCCCAATTTAGACCCTAGTGCTATCGAAGATGTGATTATTGGTTGTGCCAATCAAGCAGGCGAAGACAACCGAAATGTGGCTAGAATGGCGCTTTTATTGGCTGGTTTACCGTTTTCTGTACCTGGCGAAACCATCAATCGGCTTTGTTCGTCGGGAATGTCAGCCGCTATTCATGCCAATCGAGCCATCAAAGCAGGTGACGGCGATGTTTTTATCATCGGCGGTGTCGAAAACATGACACGTGGCCCTTGGGTGCTCTCCAAATCCGCCAAACCTTTCGGAAATGATGCCAAAATCTATGATTCTTCCTTTGGCTGGCGTTTTATCAACCCCAAAATGGTGGAGCTATACGGCACAGAAAGCATGGGCAATACAGCGGAAAACCTTGCGGAAAAATATAACATCAATCGCACAGAGCAAGATTGGTTTGCGTGGACTAGCCAAATGAAAGCGACTAAAGCCCGAGACAATGGACGATTGGCAGAAGAAATCATGCCTGTTTCTATTCCTGTCCGCAAATCTGACCCCATTATTTTTGATAAAGATGAATTTATACGTTCTTCTACGACCACCGAGATTTTGAGCAAGTTGCGCCCTGCCTTTCGGCCAAATGGCACGGTCACCGCTGGCAATGCTTCTGGACTCAATGACGGAGCTGCCGCCATGCTCATCGCTTCAGAAGCAGGGCTAAAAGCCCACCAACTAAAACCCATCGCTAGAATTGTCTCTTCTGCCGTTGTAGGTGTTGAGCCGCGCATCATGGGCATCGGTCCAGTCTATGCTTCTCAAAAAGCCTTAAAAAAAGCTGGTTTAACACTCCAAGACATGGACATCATCGAAATTAATGAAGCTTTCTCCGCCCAAGTCTTAGCCGTTTTGCGCAAGCTGAATATCGACAAGCTCGACCCTAGAGTCAATCCCAACGGGGGCGCCATCGCCCTAGGTCACCCACTAGGTATGTCTGGCACCCGCATCTTACAAACCGCCGCTATTCAATTGCAAAAAACCAATGGACGCTATGCTTTAGTCACCCTTTGTATAGGCGTTGGGCAAGGGTACGCTACTATTATTGAGCGGGTTTGATGGGAATAAAACTAGGTACCCTACTAGCAATAAGGCTGAACAAATCATGCGCATAACTACCTAATAATCAAGCAATAAACTCAACCAATAATCAACTTTCCAATATATACGGACTAGCAATAGATCGCAAACCAAAACGCTTTAGCAATGAAACTTCATCTTCCGAAATATCTTCCTTCTCTAGAATTTCTTTAATGGCAGGCTGCTTAATGCCTGGAATGCGCACCTTAAAAAAAGGCCATAAAAAACTACTCGTGTAATCCTTATCGAGATCTGGAAAGCCTGTTATGGTATAGAATTCATCTGCTTTAACTTTAAACTCTTCGGAATACTTAAAATGCCATACATTTTCTTCAAAGCGTAATTCACCAATAGTCAAATCCTTGAGCTTTAAGCTGAATATAGCTTCCGCCCCTATAGGAGCATCTAAAGACACGTCATTTTCTTTGCGAAACCAATCTATCAGGCGCTTAATCATTTGCTTCTTTTCTTAGCTGACTAAATCTTCTTTGTATAGTCAGAATTATTAATGTCATCCGTTCTTTAACAAAAAACGAATCAAATTCATTCTTTATCATCTTTACCACTTCGGCTTCAACTTCAGCTGAAGTTAACTCTACAACGATTTTGTTGTACAATTTGTTTTCTTTACATAAAAAACCAACCAAATCAAAATGATTAATTTCGGCATTTTCTTCAATGCTCACCCTTGGCAAAGCATTCTGAAGGTAGTTTTCTACTTTTCGTCCGCCTTTTTTGTAATTTTTAAGACTTTCTTTTACACTCCCATCACTCCAATTCCAAAACAATCCTCTAGCAGTATCATATATAGGTGCAAAATACGGTTTTTTCCCCACTTTGTCAACCCTCCTAATAACCGCCCAATTATAAAAATGACGGTCATTATTCCCAACTATAGCATCAAAAACAAGCATTTTAACAAATTCAGTAGTCAATTCCTCATAATTCTCTGTAAAAACATTCTTCATAGCCCTTAGAATAAATTGAAATGTGAACAAATCTCTAGAATTTTTTCTATTTTCTGCAATTTCAATCGCTAAAGCCCTATCATCCAAATACTCCCCACATATCTCTGCACCATGAATCATTACTTCACCATGAGACAAAAAATAACGACTCAAAAATCGAATTTGTCCACTTATAACGAACAACTTGGTTTGGTTCATATTCAAACCAACCACCTCCCCAATTCTATTTAACATGTACTCAATTATAGACTCATGAGGATAGTATTTTTCAGCCGTCTTTGCAATATATGGAATCCATGTTCTCAAATTTTTTCTTCGCATTGCACTTTTAGCCCCATAAATATAAGCATGTATAAATTGTTTTGGCGCATCTCCATCTAGCTCAAACTCTTTAACGTAATAATACTTATTCTTTAAAATAGGAATTTTACTAATCTTCGGAATTTTGCCCGAAGAATTAATGGACATCTCTTTCCTTAGCCGAATTTTAGTTTTATTTGCTTTACTTTTCATCTTTGCAAAAATACAAAATTAATCCTTCCCCACAACCATGAAAACACAGAATCAACCACCATTGTTAATTCCATTAACAATCGACGTTAAAATTTAGTTAAAACTACCAAAATATTACGCTTAATCCTAACAAAAAAACGACCTTTAATCGAAATAAACATTCGATTATGAAATATTTGTTACTACTTGGATTTGCCTTCGCCTTTTATTCCTGTAACACCTACATCACGCAAGCATCCGTCCCTTTAAGACTGAATTTGCTGTACCAAAAAGACGAATTTAAAGAGACTGAAGACATCAGTCTTTTGGGCAAAATGATTGCGACCCAAAAGGAATATCCTGCTATCATAGTAGCTACTAAGATAAACAAACAAATTGCTCCAGTAGCTAATCAATATCTAAAACTTCAGTTTGATCTCCCCCATAATAAACCCGTCGAAAAAACATTTTTTTTGCAAATTGACAGTACGAAGTACAAGGTTGAATTTGACTCTATCCAATACCTTAATGATGAAACCGTTGAAACGGAAACTTACACTGATAGCGATGGTGCGTCATCTACGACTACCACTCGAAGCCCCAAGAAAAGCGTTGTATTGTTATTCAATATTTCAGATTCTATCAAAAATACCATTCAGACAGCAGATCAACTAAGTATTAGGTTTTACATAGACGAACGCCCTTACGAACTTACTTTTCATGCCCACCCAAAATACCGAATCAGCCAAAAAAAATTCTCATCTGGCTCTTATACTTACTTTACAGAATATTATACCCCTGCAACATCCAAATCCAGACCCATCGAGCTCATGCTTACAAAAGAGCTCTTCAAAATAGAATCCAAAGCCGATTATGAGAACTATAACAAAAGATACGCACAATATAGGTCACAATAAATAATTCCGTAACACGACACAGCTCCGAAGTAGCCTACCACAATCCGTTAGCCATTAATTAACATCCTGCTTGAGTAGAGCCTTTTTTTGTCAAAAAATACTCTTTTTGTACTTATTTTTGCTCTATTTTTGTCCTGTAGTGCAAAAATTTGCTTCAACATAAACAAAAACGCCCCACCCTTTTTCAAGATTTTGGTTGTATCTTTACCATCTAAACAAGAAAACATGAACATAGCCATTATAGGGGCAGGGTCCATGGGCAGCGGTATCGCCCAAGTCGCCGCCATGCACGGGCACGAAGTCCTACTTTTTGACAAAAATCCCGATGCTTTGACCAAAGCAAGAGATTTTCTTTTGAAGATTTTGAATCGCCTTGCGGCAAAAGGCAGAATATCCGACGCTGACGCCAAAGAAATTTTGGGCAGAGTATATTTCGTGGATACCTTGTCTGGTTTTGCGCAAGCGGGCTTAGTCATCGAAGCCATTATTGAAAATCTGGACATCAAAAAATCAGTTTTTAAGGAATTAGAAACCATCGTCCCGAAAGAGACCATCTTGGCGACCAATACTTCTTCGCTATCCGTTTCGGCAATAGCAGCTGCCTGTGATTTTCCCGAAAGGGTCATCGGCATCCATTTTTTCAACCCGCCTGGACTGATGAAATTGGTCGAAATCATACCAGCCATCCAAACCGCCCCAACCATCACCCAAAAAGCTAAGAAAATCATTGATTCTTGGGGCAAAATCACTGTTTTGGCGAAAGACACCCCAGGATTTATCGTCAATCGAGTGGCACGACCTTTTTATGGCGAAGCACTCCGAATTTTGGATGAAGGCATCGCCGATGTAGCGACCATTGACTATGCCATGAAAGAAGTAGGTGGCTTCCGCATGGGCCCTTTCGAATTGATGGACTACATCGGAAATGACATTAACTACACGGTAACCGAGACCGTTTTTAATGCTTTTTATCAAGATCCGCGATACAAACCTTCGTTTACACAAAAGCGCCTAGCGGAAGCGGGCTATCTCGGGCGCAAATCAGGAAAAGGCTATTACAACTATGCCGAAAATGCAGATAAACCCAAGCCCAATACTGATGCTCGTTTGGCAAAATCTATTTTTCAGCGCATCCTAGTGATGTTGATTAATGAAGCGGCAGACGCACTGTTTTGGCAGGTTGCATCCAAAGAAGATATTGAACTAGCCATGACCAAAGGAGTTAATTATCCCAAAGGACTATTACATTGGGCTGATGATTTTGGGATAGATACTTGCGTAAAAATGCTGGACCGTCTGTACGATACGTATCATGAAGATCGCTATCGTTGTAGCCCGCTTTTACGCAAAATGGCGCAGGAACAAACTTGGTTTTTTCGGGATGGGGTTTAGCCTTCCGTCTCCAGTCCAGTATTACGTTTAAAATCTCTTTTTTCATCATCGTTTTTCTAATTTTCATTAATTGCGTTAATATTGTTTACAGAGCCAAATACAAATAAAATTCACAATAAATGCAATACAGGTGCAGCATTCCAACTATTTTTCGTATTATACAAATTCAATCTAAAAAACACCTTTTTTTTAGGGCAACCGATGTTCCATAATATATAACGGCAATTGTATGCGGAGTGCCAGCCTTTTTTGGCTGGCATTCCGTCATACATAGTGTTCTTGACTTTTTTGCTTTTAGTTTCTAATCAATTGAATTTCACTTGTAGCATATACAGTGTTTCCTTTTCTCCATAAAACAAAGTACGTTCCATCTTGATATGGCGACAAATCAAATTGCTTGATATTGTCAGTACTCAAAACACCCTGCTCTATCAGTTTATTACCATTCGCATTGTAAATTTCAATAGTGCTACCTTCTTTTTTCGGAGCGTCTTCCCACAATATTTGCAAAGTAACAAACCCATTCGTCGGGTTTGGAAAAGGTTTTAATCCTCTTTCGTGCAGACTTTTATCTGGTTGAAGTTGACAAGACCAATAGGAAATATTCATAGGCAAAGACTCTAAGGATGCTCCAGAACATACTCCTGTATCTTCGTAACTAGCATCTAATATTCTAGCAGATATTCCGTAAATTTGATTATTACACCTCCATTGCAACCCTTCAGGTTCGGCTAAACAATCTGCATACTTTTCTCCTTCAGACCATTTCCATAAAAACTCGAAATTAGTAGTACAGTCTCTTGATAAACTAGAAGATATCTCGCTATAATTGTCAATCCAAAAATCAAATGGAGGCTTGCTCCCATACCACAACGGTTTCCACGATACAACACCTTTATAGTTGGTTCCAATAACGGGGGTGGCATGAATAGCAGATTCTGATTTATTTAATTGCTTAAAGAATTTAAAAGTTGGATCGTCAAAACTAATCGTTCTACTAAAATCAATATTTGCATGTGCTCCATTTTTCCCTCTTGCACTATGATTGGTTATAGAAATTCGGTCAACTGCAGGTATCACAACATCATAGGTTCCGTGAACCCAACTCATCAGGTTTTTTAGCCCGGCTGACAAATCAATATCATGACCTACACCAATTACATGACCTAGTTCATGCAAAAAAGCTGCATAAAAATCCCTTTTATTTGCAGGTAAATTACCTGTAGTCTTATACCACCACTTTGTATCAGGTTTAATAATAATATTGGTTCCGTCCCCTACAACAGATCTTTTGTTTCCCAAACTTGTAGCAAGAATTCTTCTTCCAAAGGTGGTTACCATCGCACCTGAGGTATTTCCGAATGCAATTAAATTCCTCTTATGATTTAATGAAAAATGTGTTGGTGAAATATCTAAAAAAATCAGGTTTCCATTTATATCCTTTTCAAGCTCTAACGAAAACTTCTTTGTACTTGTGCTTAACTCATTTGTCCAGTCTAATAAGGCTTTTTCGATACTTAAAATACAATCTGTTCTATTTGGTTCGGGCAGGTCATCAATAGATTTGTGTAACGTAAATACCATACCGTTCATGCAAAACCGCTGCGCATGAATGTAGCGAGTAAAATTAGGGACGCCATCTATCATTTTCCCATCTACCGTAGAATTAAGGATTGAGTACTCAATATTGACTTGCACCCAGCTTGGACTAATTACAGTTTTCCAACCACCACCAGATTTAGGCTTTTGAACCTTAAATCGACCAGAACCTGCGGTTTTACCTTTACCAGAAACATAATTTTCAAAAATATAAGATGGCACTAGCACTTCTATTTTGGTATCACTCCAGTTCACTATATACTCACTATCCAGACCTTTGAAATAATATGGAAAGCCATTTGGATTATTATCTTTATATGGGTAATCAGCAGACCTAAAAAGAACATTGCCTTCGGTATCCCCAAAATCTTTACCGACTATAGTTAGTATCTCTCTAGTACCAGCATGAATTTTACTCCCACTACCGATGGGATAACTAATACTATTAACCTTCATCGAAGTTGGTTCAATTGAAAAATCTCTTAAGCCAACATCTTTTTTTTTAATTCCCTTCTTGCCTAATGTCTTATATACAAATTTATCAAATTCATTGCTCGTTTGAAAGCCTAACCTATTTAGATATTCGGTATCATCTTCAAAAAAAGGGCTCGAATAAGAATAATTTTTTGAAGAAAATCCATAAATAGGAAGAGTATCTTTTTGGGGGCTTGGTTTAACGTTTAACTCATCCATTAGGTACAGGGATACCATTTCAAAATTACCAAAACAGTAACCATAAGTCCCATGTAAGGACCCATCATCCATCGAAACTCCTTCTTGCAACTCATCACCAACTACTCCCCCTGGCTGTGCAATTAAGAAATAACCATCTTGTGATTTCATATTCTCCCGATAATCATGAATTATCTGAATCTTAGTAGCAGTATATATTCTTTTCCCTGTGGGGCTATCTACATACGGTTCATCAGTGTAAAAACTAACTATATCCACCATACGTCCAAGAACAACAAACTTAGCCTTCTTAATATCTTTTGCAACAGAATTTAGCATCATTTCCCTTTCTGGCCCAGTTTTTTTTAAACGCGCAATTCTTTGCCTTCGTTTTTCTGCAAAAGTTTGCGCACTTAGACCTTGGCAAACAAATGTAGAGAAAAGAAGGACTATGGCTACTCTAGCCAATAACGATGAAGAAACTAATCTTCCTATTTTTGATTTTTTCATTCCTTGATTTTTTTAAAATTTAACATGTAAAATAGTTTTTTGGTGTTCCAAATTATTTTCGTCAGTAATATGACTTATAATAATAGGTTTCGTGAATAAATGAATTTTGTACCATTCTTTTGTTTCATTGTCAAGAACGGCCTGCGGTATGCAGAGCCACATCTTGTGTTGCGCCTGCGGAAAGATATGGTTCTGTATATTGCTTGTTATAGGGGATTTAGAGTTTTACCATTTTTAAAACTTCTCTTTTGCTATTATTTTTAATTGAAACCATATAAATTCCTTTTGAAAGGTTTTCTACTGGAAACGTAAAAATTTGATTTCCAACTGGAAAATTCATATCACTTACCCCTTGAAGCACAGGACGACCAAGAGTATTAAAAACAACAATAGAAATACTATTATCCTCATCTTGAATGGGATATAAAATTCTAAGCGTGTTAACGACAGGATTTGGGAATATTTTAGTCTTTTGGCTAGCGGCTTTATTGCCCTGTGCATCATTTTCTTCTAATACTGGAACTGCCAATAAAGGGTTATAATAATTGACATTGTTGCAAATTCCTTCTAAGTACAATTTGCCAACAGGGTTGTTTTTGGGACCACAATCGGGCGGATTATGAACAATAATAGGCCCGTGAAAAGTTTCACCATTATTTAAATCTGGAGAAAGGTGCAATATTTCTGTCCAACTGGCTTCTTTGGGATTACCAGAATTATGTACAATTTCCTTTGTAGGTCCATATTCAAATATTTTTTTTGTCTCCTCATTATAAATAAAATCCCCTTTAATTGTAATATCATTCCACGCTACTACATCTCCATTCAGCACTTTATTAACATCCGTTGTTGTTACATCCCATGGTACTTCCTTGTAAGGATTTATAGGTGTATTATCATAATCATACGGTGCTTCTTCCATCCTAACGTAAGTTGTTGTTGAGAAATATACATCTTTTCCATTTGGATTATCAATTGGCTCAAGAATAGCACTAATTTGTAGACGTGTTCCTGTAAAACCCCATAGCGTATAGTCAGGTGTTCTGAATGTGTATTCTTCGAGACATTCTAAGGGCATATATGGGGTCATATACTCAAATTTGTAGTAATCATTATCCCCACCGAACCTTATAGGCTCGACAGCGTTGTTATCGCCAGGAGATGAATCCCAATAAGTGACGTTACAACCAACTTCATCTGGAGCTAAATTGCATACCGAATAATCTTGAAGCATTGTTCCTAGTAAAAATGAACCCTTCAAGCTTTTTATCCTTAAACCAGAAGCTGGATTTAACGCAATTTTTATTGGTTCCTTTAATTTGTACGATGTTTTCTCTCCCCACACGGTGTGTTCATTTGGGTAACCAACAAGAAAATGAGTTTTTTTGTGCTTCCGGAGTATCGTGGGTCTTTCCATTAAAGTAATAACACCTAGTACATTATTGTATATTGGAACTGATTTCCCCTTTGCCCATGTAGGACTGGAACCTGGCACATACAAAGAATTTCTCTGTAAAGGATACATATCAGTAATACTCCCGCTTCCTTTAAAATCAAGGTTTATATTAAACATCATTGGGGTCGGTGGTGCTACCTTTCCCCCTCCTATAAACAACTCTACAATGGGTGCTATATATCCAGCATAGGGAGTAATCTCCGTCAGCCATTTAGGAAAAATATTTTTAGGGGCAAAACGATCTTAAATGTACAGCTGCTTTATTACGGCATTTGCTAATCCATCGGGAGTCGTACTATTGTCAGGAGCATTTGCCCAAGTCTTCAATTTATCAAGGTCAATGTTATTCCCGTCCCATCCACTTTGCTTAAGACGCCATTTTAAAATCCAATCTTTATTGAGTGTAGTAATTAAATTCTTCTCAACGTCCTTAATCGCTGCACTATAGTTTTTATAGTTTTTATTCCCTTTTGTCAAAACATTAACTAGTTTATTAATGCTAAAGTTGCTACCAGAACCACCAACTGGTTCATCATCTTTAAAAACTTGTTCAATAGTGCTTCCATCCTTAGACTCAAGCGTCATGGAGAAATCCTGACTTGCGTGTAAATCATTTTTAAATTCATATATTGATGAGAATTGACATGAACAAGGGTCATATGCTATCGGCACTTCACCCATAAGCCATAATTGCCCGTTGTAGTTGTACATATTTGGCGACTCAACTTTAATACCTTTATCGGTGTAATTTTTAATTGGATCTGCTGGAGTAAATACATGTTCTAAGCTTGCATCCAGATGGTCAACATTATCTAATTTCAAAAACTCCAAAGACAAGGTATGTACATCACCGACAAGTTGGTGTCGCGTATAAAAGAAATATCGGAGCTTGCTTTCATATTTATTGTACAATACTAGAAACGGATATTGTATTCCAAGGTCTGGATCATTAGGCTGTTGCCCAAATCCAAAATCCCATTGAATGAGTTCCCACCCATCAGAATACTCAAAATCTCTACTAGCCACATCAAGGTGTATAACATTTGGGTTAGTAACACTGGTTAGCGTTTGGGTAAAAAAGGGAGAAACTATATCTTCTACATAATTAGAACCATCTTGATTAAGAAAATTCACTTTATATGTGGGTGCGCGCCAATCCAAAATATCGTTATTAGGATCACTATCATTATTCACAATTTCTGGATTTGTTTCTCCAGTTGCTAAATCACAGTATTGTGCTTGAGAATTTATTGCTACAAGAAATAGGAAAGTAAAAATGAAAATTTTCATGTCTATTGTTTTATGATTGAAAAGTTAGGTTTAGCTTATTGTTTTACACCCACGAATTGTTTTTCTACTCGGGATCCATTTTTAAGATAGGAATAGTCAATAATCAATGTCTTCCTATCAGATTGAAGCTTCCCAAATAATTTTGGTTCATTAGCATAATGCTTGATATCTCCTACAAAAGTGGTAAATCCAGTAATAATCTCATATGGACCCACATCAGGAAGAGCAATACCACCTGGAAGGGTCGGATCATACAATTTCACTACAAAGGTGTCATTTGGATTATCCATTAAGACGCCCTTAAAATCACAACATAGAGGGCGCTGTTGAAAAGAGTCAATTTTTTTTAAATACACAGAATGTTTTACGGTGTCTATACCATCATTCGCAGAAAAGCAGCCTTCTTTACTTTGGTGAAAAGCAATCTGAGTTATATGAATCAAACCCGCATCGGCTGGAAAGTTAACCGCAAATATGTTATCCGTGTATATAGTTGGATCTAGTCCAACTTTCCATTTTACAGAATCCATTGTATGTTTCGATTTAAAATAAACCAATCTAAATACAGGCAGTTCCGAATAAATGGTATCATCAGTTGGGTCATCAAACCAAAAGGTTGTATCTGTCCCACTTCGCCTTTTGAATACACCAAACTCAGCATTTGCTTCAAACTCCCCATAGCATGGGTCATAATTGGAACAGTCAATATTAGCAGGGTCATCACAATCTCTACAGCCGTTGCATCCAAAAAGTGAGAAAACTAGTAATATTCCAAAAATATATTTTGTTAATTTCATTTTTTCTATATTTTTTTTGACTCAAAATTGAGCAATTAGCCTAAATAATTAACATTTTTTTAATGCCCTATAACGTCCACGCGATAAGCGGAGCTTGGGCGATAGCCCAACTTCCGTCTTATCTCTAGTTATCATTCATTTTAAACTTTAAAAACGTTAATCTATTCAAATGAATATTTACTAACGTAGTTATTTCTTGCGCCTTATGATATCCAAATTCAATCCAATTACGTATTGTGTAAAAGTATAACTAGAAGAGTTATCGATTTTATCTAAAGGAATATAGCCAACACCTGATAAATCAATAGAAAGCCAAGGCATTAGTGGATAATCAAACCCCATACCTAATCCTAAATAATGTAACCCTTCAACTTTATAAGGGTCTTCATCTCCACAAGTGCAATAATTTCCATAATTACCTGAAACATGGGCAAATAGGCGATACTTATTTTGATGCAAAAAATCATACTGGGTGAATAAACCAACAATGTAATAATTTTCCTTTTTATCTTTGTATTTAGATATCGTTGAGCCTTTTGTCCTAATATCCTTATAGGACAAGCCCAAATACCACCGACTATTTAAATTAAGTGCAGCATCAACATTTAGAGTGAATTCGTGATGCTTTATTCGCTTATCAAAATAAGAATTATTTGAAATATATGTATAAGATGACCCTATAATTAGCCTATCACCAAAATGAGAAACAAAAGATGGGCTTGAATTCCGCCTAATGTTTTTAGAAAGATGTAAAGGCTTTTCCTTATTACCTTTTTGAAACCAATAAGAAAACCCTAACCGTCTACCTAAAACAAACTGTTCATCTAATATATATATTGGTCTAATTGAATATTCTAAATGAAAATTTCCATATCTGAAATCAAATCCCAAATCTCCTTTCAAAAAAGTTTCAAATTGTTGATTTGTTCTTATCACTCCATTCGGTGGTCCCAAATAGTAATCCGTAAAACTAACAGAAGCCTCAGAAAAAAAGCGAAGTCGATCATTAAACACATTACTCCTTCTGAATTTAAATGGGAAATAAAATCTCCCAAACACCCCTGCTCCATGAATATCAGGATAATTAACTTGATTAATTGAATCACCACGAGTAAACCCATAAGAATAGTGAATCCCCAAAGCATACTTATCTTTAAGCAATACGCCAATTCTTGGCTCCGTATTTAAGTTGTATGCAAATAAAGATTCTTTTGTTGATGGATTAATTCTTGAAACGACCCAACCACCAGTTTCAAAACCAACAAAAAAAATTGGCTCTTGAGCATAACCCAAAAAACGAACACTTATTAGAATTAAAATTATGTTTAATTTCATTTGACATAAATTTAAAAGTTGTTGTTTCACATTATTTTCAAACATGAAACAACATACTTAATAACGTCTAATTTTACCCTATGTTTACACAAGACGAAATTCTATTATCTGCCCACCAAGGAAGACATTGAGCATTAAGTCCCCAGCTCCAGACTGTCCCCATATACCTACGATACCACCTTCTATCATACATCCGAAGACCTCCATAAACTCCAATTCTATCCCAAGATGATGTTTTGTTATTCCAACCAGGAGGCATAAATGGCAATGTATTTAAAAAAGCCCAATGCCCCCCTGGATTGAAAGGGCAGTTTTTTCCAAGAACAATAGGAAAACCTCTTTTAGAATCATTTTGCCCACTCTTATCAAAAAGTCTTTGTTCAAAACGACTATAATCACCTGGAATAACTCCAGTTTCTTCAAACCTTTGCACAATGTTATTTGCGAAAATATAGTCTGTCAATGTATCCATAATTCTTAATTCTTTTTCAACAGGAAATAAATTCTTCTTCCCCCATTTGATATATTTACTTTTAGTTGTAAATTCCCAAACATTCCAACTGCCATCTTTATTCACAGTATAACCAGTATATTG
>CAMZKG010000290.1 GCA_947311105.1 uncultured Saprospiraceae bacterium | reverse complement strand
GAGCCGAACGCCCGTTCGTCTGTCTAGCAATCGGGTAACAGGATGCGCGTAGAGCCGAACGCCCGTTCGTCTGTCTAGCAATCGGGTTACAGAATGCGCGTAGAGACGAACAGCCGTTCGTCTGTTTAATAATCACATTACAGACGGTAGCAACGACCCAATTACATAGAAAATAACTACCTTAGCAAAAAAAAAAGATGAATAAAAACATAATTCTAATAGCCTTAGTTTTTACAATGACTACGGCTTTTGCCCAATACGAATTCAAGACGACCATCGACCTAGCACAAACCCCTGTCAAAAGCCAAGATAGAACAGGCACTTGTTGGTCTTATTCTACAGCATCCTACTTAGAATCTGAAGCATTGCGCAAGCATGAAAAACCTGTAGATTTAGCGGAAATGTTTATCGTAAGATTCATTTATCAAGACAAAGCCCGAAATTATATCTTGCGTCATGGCAAAGCGCAGTTTTCGCAAGGTGGGTTGGCGCATGATTTTATAAGAGAGATGGGGCGACATGGGGTGGTGCCACAGTCTGTCTATGACGCTCGGCCCAAGGGAGAAAAGGTTTATAATCACGATGAATTGGCAGCCGTTTTGCAAGGGTATTTAGATGGAGTGCTAAAAGCTAAGCACCCGTCTCTTTACTGGATGGATGGTTTTAACGCCATTTTGGATGTCTATTTGGGGGAAGCTCCTAAAATGTTTGCTGTGGATGGTCAAAAATATACGCCCCAATCTTATGCGGAGAAATTAGGTTTGAAGGCGCAGGATTATATCGAATTAACGTCTTTTACGCACCATCCTTTTTATTATTATTTCGTGTTGGAGATACCAGACAATTACTCTAATGGCTTGTATTATAATATCCCTTTGGCTGATTTGAAGGCGCAGACAGACTATGCCCTAGAGCACGGTTATTCGGTTTCTTGGGACGGAGATGTAAGCGAAAAAGGCTTTGGTAGTAAAGAAGGTGTATGTATCCTTCCGGAAAATGAAAAGGATAAAAATTTATTTAAAAGTATCGTTCGAGAAGTCAAGGTGACTCAGGACTTGCGTCAAAAAAATTATGAAAATTGGTCAACTACCGATGATCATTTGATGCACATTGTCGGAAAAGCGGAGGATCAAAAAGGAAATAATTATTATATCGTCAAAAATTCTTGGGGAAATAAAGCTGGAAATGACGGTTTATACTATATGTCTGAAGCTTATTTCTTGATGAAAACGGTGGCGATTATGTTGCCCAAAGAAGCTTTGATGAAGTCGGTACAGCCTGATGTCTTTATCCCGGTTAGTTTAGATTAAAAGCCTATTTCCCTTTTGTAGGTGGCAGGAATAGCTCCTAGCAAAAAAATAATTTCGAGAAAAATATTTTGCAATCAATTGATTGTCAGTATATTGTGGTTTGTTTTGGAGTTGTGTGCGCCTAGTTACTAACATGCGGCTGGCAAAGGTCGTATATTAGGCAGAAGCTTTCGCAAAACAGGTAACTATACAGTTGCCCAAAATAGAGATTATGACCCTAGTAGTATCCTTGAGAATTGCAGACGGAGTAATTTTGTCGGCAGACTCCTTACAAACATCTATCAGCTCCATTCAGCCTGAGTTAAAAGACTTTAAAGTGAAATCTCCTAAGACAGGCGAAGAAATCAATATACCAAAGGTAAAACTCCCGCCTTTGAGTATTCCTTCTTCAACGTCTTCGTTTGCACAAAAGCTCTTTTCCTTTAAGCAAAAATATGGCGTAGCTATTTTTGGCTCCAATATCCTAAATGGTCGTACCATCTATAATCATATCAAAACATTGGAAAAATCAATCCCAGGCGATATCTCCATGGATCAAGTCCAAACTAAAATCCAAGAATATTTCCAGCCACAAGTCAATCAACAAATTGCAGCCTTCCCCAATTACAACAAAAGTCGTACTTTATTTGGCTTGCAGATTGTAGGCTTTGAAAATGAAGACGACGTGACAGGTACCACCTTAGAGTTTAATTTTGGCGTCAACTCGACCATCCAAAAACACAAAAATATGGGGTGGACGATTAGTGGAGACACAGGCTTCGCCCTAAAGATTTTTGAAGCGGCGAAGCAGCGTAGCCCAATCAATATCGGTGCTTTCTCCTTGCAAGACGGTATTGATTTTTGTGAATTCTTGACTAATTCAACCGCCGAGTTTCAGCGATTTGCTAATATGATTCCTACTGTTGGGGGCAATGTAGATATCGCTTTAATCACCAAATACTCTGATTTTAATTGGATAAAGGCTAAGAGCTTGACTAAGCTGTTGGAGTCTTAGTGGCTTACATTCAGTGACTTATCAATGATCCTTTTCCAATTTGCGAGTAGGTACGTCTCGTAAAAAATAATTATAGGAGACCGTTAATAAAAGCACAAAAAGTGCTGATGCTACCCCTATGCCCACATTATAATGCTCTTCTGCGGATAGGGAGATGCGTATGAGTATTGTTGCCAAAACAAACGAAGAGTACCGAAATATTTTGTAATAATTTAAGGTATATCGTAGGGCTATCAAAACAATAATAATATCACTGAATATTAATACTGAATAAAAAAGGTGAAAGGAGTGATGATATACTCGCTCTGTTAGCAATGCCCAAGAATCTGCAACCCCTATAGCAATAAAAGCGATTAATAGCAGCAATGCCAAAAGCCGTTTCATGCTCACAAACTTTGCCTGGTCCTTCTCAATGTCCGTTACCTTAATATGTTTTTGAATGGTATAAGTAAACCCCATAATCGCAAAAATAGCCAAAGCGCCACTAGCATAAGTTAGCATTCCGATTACTTCGCTTTTGATGTCCATCCATAAAAAATCATTGCCGATATGACTAAACTCCTTAAATCCATTACGCAAAAAAATCAATGATAATAGCTCAAATTGCTTACCAACCGACTTCGCTACGGACTTCGGCAAAACAATAATCAAACTAAACAACTCCGCTATTAATAACAATGTAAAGGCAACTTCTACAGCAAAAAATGGATTTTTAAACCTTGCGGTAAAAGCACCTAATTGTACCCAATCTTGGATGACTAATATACTCAAACCCACTGAGATTACAAAAGTAAATACCAAAATTGAACTAATCAATCGATGATTCGTTGGGCTCTCCCAAAAATTTTTGAGCCGAAAAAAGTAAGAATCCGTATAGGCTAATAGTCTATCCAAAGCAATTTTTTTTATTGAAACGAATAAAAGTCGGGTAAAGTTTAAAATGATGGACACGTATCAGTTCCAAAAAAGAATCATATTTTGCCTTTGGTAAGCACAAGATGCTTAAGTTTGCACAAAAATCAAGCTATGAATACTCCATTTAGAGCTCTTTTGGAGCATCGGCGCTCCATCCGCAATTATTTGCCTGAACAAGTGCCAGACGATGTCATCAAACGTTGTATTGAATCGGCGACATTGGCACCAAGTAGTAGTAATCTCCAGCTTTGGGAATATTATCACGTAAAGAGCAAGGACAAAAAAGCAGCATTGGTGAAAGCGTGTATGAGTCAGCCCGCAGCCAAGACCGCTCCCAATTTGATTGTTGTGGTGACCCGCCACGATTATTGGAAGCGCCGATGCGATGCTAATTTGGATTTTTTCCGCAAGGTGGCTTGGGACGAACCCGATGACAAGCCGATTCGGGCGAGTACTTATTTTACCAAGACTATTCCTGCTTTATATTTTGATTTTTTAGGCATTTTTGGGGTACTGAAAAAAGTGTTTTCGTTTTTTCAGGGGCTCCGTCGCCCAATGTTTCGGGAAGTGCGGGCGAGCCAGGTGCTGACGATGAGTCACAAAAGTGTGGGATTGGGGGCCGTGACTTTGATGTATGCTTTGGCAGCCGAAGGTTATGATTCTTGTCCGATGGAAGGGATGGACTCTAAGCGAGTACGTAAAATTTTGGATTTGCCGAAAGGCGCAAAAATAAATATGGTCATCTCTTGTGGTAAGCGTGCAGAGGGTGGGGTTTATGGGCCGCGGTTTAGATTACCGATTGATGAAGTGTTTTTTGAAGTGTAAACTCAATACTTGATACCACATCGCAAAGTCGATATACATTTTTATTTGGAGATTTACAAAATTTTATTCTGGGATCCTAATTTTAACAGTGATTGTAGGCTAGTTTCAGTTGAACAATTGCACGATTGATCAGTTGAACAAAATAAAGTTTTGTCTATTCCTTAACTGAAAACAACGACATTTCGGAGTAAGCTCAATACTTGATACTGCATTTTACGACTCATTTGCTTGCGCCAAAATATTTTGTTAAAGCACTTCTTTTACAATTTTGCTCAACTAATCTTTTAAAATATGTCCAATTTACGTCAACTCTTTTTGTCTCATGTCGCCCAAACTAGCCCGATGCCTTTGTCTTTGGATATCGTAAAGGGCGAAGGTGTTTATCTTTTTTCCCGTAAGGGCAAGCAATATGTCGATCTCATCTCCGGAATCGGTGTCAGTGGGCTTGGGCACAATCACCCAAAAGTAGTGCAAGCGGTCAAGCACCAAGCAGATCAGTATCTCCATGCCATGGTATATGGGGAGTATGTGTTGGCTCCACAAGTGCAATTGGCGAAGGCCATTACGGATGCGTTACCGAAGTCTTTAAACTCGGTGTATTTCGTTAATTCGGGGAGTGAAGCGGTGGAAGGAGCCATGAAATTAGCAAAAAAATATACAGGGCGATACGAAATTATCGCTGCCAAAAATGCCTATCACGGAAGTACCCAAGGGGCTGCAAGTTTAATGAATCCCAATATTTTTAATGCAGGTTATCATCCTTTGTTACCAGGGATAAATCATATAGAATTTGGACAAATAGCTGATTTAGAGAAGATTACGGCAAAAACTGCTTGTGTGATTATAGAGCCAATTCAAGGAGAAGGGGGGATTATCGTGCCGACGAAATCTTATTTGAAAGCACTAAAAAAAAGGTGTAAAGCAGTTGGTGCCTTGTTGATTTTTGATGAGATTCAGACGGGCTATGGGCGCACGGGTCACTTTTTTGCTTTTCAGGGATTTGGGGTGACACCAGACATTTTGTTGACCGCCAAAGGCATGGGTGGAGGAATGCCGATAGGGGCTTTTATCGCTGCCAAGAAGGTGATGAAGGTGCTTGCGCAAAATCCCATACTTGGGCATATTACGACTTTTGGGGGACATCCTGTAAGTGCCGCTGCGGGGCTGGCTACCATCAAATATTTGTTGAAAGGCAAGCTATTGGCGCAAGTAGGGGAGAAGGAAGCATTGTTTAGGAAGTTGTTAGTGCATCCAGAAATCGTGGAAATTAGAAGCAAAGGTTTGATGATGGCAGTAGAAATGAAGACTTCCGAAAAGATGTTTGAAGTGGTGGATAAGTGTATCAAAAATGGAGTTATTACAGATTGGTTTTTATTTGATGAAAAGAGTTTTCGGATAGCGCCACCGTTGATTATTACCAAAAAACAGATTCGAGCTGTCTGTAAGGTGATATTGGGCGCTATGGATGACTAAGTGTGCCAAAAAAATTGTACCTTGAAGCAGTAAAAAAAAAGGGGGATGAATTGCAAGAACTGTCAACAGGCACATGGTACAACAGCTAAATTTTGCTCCAATTGTGGTGCTGAAATAGTTACAGAAAGAATTACGCTTGGGCATCTTTGGCGAGACTTTGCTGAAAAGGCTTTTGGGTGGGATAATCGTTATTTGATTACCACAAAATTGCTTTTATTGCATCCCCATATTTTATTTAAAGAGTATCTAGGGGGGACCCGCAAGAAATATTCCAATCCATTTACTTACTTTGCTATTGCGGCGGCACTTGGGTTGTTGGTTTTTAGTCAATTTACGGATAAATATATGCGTATGGCTGAAAGTATGAATACAGCTCAGTTTGAGAGTATGGAGTCATTCTATAAGAAGCTTGCCCTAGAGGAGCATGAAGCCGCACTAAAAGATTCGACATTGTCTGAGCCTGCTGAGTTTGACTTTGCTAAGTATAAAGCTAAAAGTATCAAAAATAGTAATGATATGCAGAAAGATGTGTTGAAGAATTATAATTTTTGGGCTTTTTTATTGCTTCCTACATATGCTTTCATTGCTTTTATCGTCTATCGAAAACCGTATAGCTATGGAGAGCATCTAGTGATTAATGCGTATATACAAGGGTTATTGTTATTAGTTGCAGTGGTGTTTTTTCTCATTAGTTTGGTCGTAAGCCCGATGGTTTATTTCGCACTTTTGCCTATGTCGATATTGTATTATTTGTATGCTTACGCAAAATTGTATAAACTCTCCTTTGGCGCTAGCATCCCGAAGTTATTTAAGTTTTTTATGGTTTTGTTAGGCGCGTTGGTTGTCATGTTCTTGTTAGGTGTGTTCGTTGGTTTTTTGCGAAGCTTTTAGTTGTTTTGTAACTGTTTAGGTGCTCCTATTTTTAGGCAGCAACTCGTAAAAAAGTACTTACGATTACTTACGAGTTGTGCTACCGCCCGTGACGTTAAAGTGGAAAGGAATAAGTTTTTGCCCTTTACCTTTAGTAGCAACGTACTGATACCTAGGGCTTCGAAAGTGGAAAGGATTTAAATTTTTGAAAACCCTTTATCTTTATCCTTTTACCCTTTACCTACTGTTAAAGCATCGAATGCCGCTGCGGTAGCAACTCCTATGTACTCCTAACTCACTCCACCTTACGCCCTCTAACTTTCCGTTTTTTAACAGAAACCTGATTTATTTTCTTTAGGTCAACGAGCAACTTGGAGACACCGCCCCGATTGTAAGTTTTCCATTTTTTGTTATCATATTTGACGATTCCCCTGCGTCCTTCCCACTCGATGGCAAGTAGTGAATAATCACCAGCATGGGAGTTGTTGGGGCCAAAAACTAGGTATTTGGTATCATCTCCATCTTCAAAAGCTACGGCGAAGTGGTTGGATTTTTTGCGTTTGATGAAGACGCCTGGAGTGCCCCGTTCAAAAATGATTTCTTCGACACGTTGTCCGTTAATCATTTTTATCTTACCCGAAGATATTTTTGTTTCTCCTTTTGAGAGAGAACGCCTAAGGACGACATCATCAGATAAATAAAATTGGATATGGCTTAGGTCGCTATCTGACCAGCTATTTTCTTCATACAGTGATTTGGTGAATACGCTCATTTTGGGCGCACAGGCGGTCAGAGAGAGTAGAAAGAAGCTACTTAGGATTAGCAGTTTTGATTGTATTCTTTGCGTCATCATGGTAATAGGTTTTGTGAAGGCCAATTGTTTTGCTTTGGACAAATATAGGCGGAGACTTAGTATGATTCAGGAATTTAACAGACTTTAAGAGAAAATTGGTGGGGTTTAAGGTTTTGTTAACTTGGGATGTGGGAGAAGTTGAGATAAATGAGCTTACGCAAAAAACTCGTTATCGCTAAAGAAGGGAGCGAGATTTTATTTTGTGCAATTGTGCGGTTTGAGAAACCTTGCCAAGCAAACGCATGAAAGATAAAAATACGAAGCAAGTAGAGTAAAACTAGGGTTTCTTAAACCTTTTTTGCTGTGCAATCGTGCAATCGTTCAACTGAGACCAGTCAGAAATCTTTGTTTAAAATACCGCCTACAGCATAGGGATCGTGGATTAGTCTTTAGTCTCAACAGTTAGGGTTTAGTAAGCTTTTTTGACATCCAACGAATCACCTGTTTTTTGCGTAAGCTCCTGAATAGTCAGATGCAGGGTGGGGTGGATGATATTTGGCGCAAGCTCTGCTAGAGGGATGATGGCAAAGTTGCGATTAATAAGCTGGGAATGGGGGACTTTGAGATTTTTGGACTGTATGATTAAGTCATCAATTAACAAAATATCAATATCTAAGACCCTAGGTTGCAAGTGTGTATTCGGTAGTCGCCCTGCATCTTTTTCGATGTTTTTGAGTTCCGATAATAGCTTTTGTGGAGGCAGAGTGGTCTTCAGATGAATGGCTTGATTGTAGTAAGGAGCTTGGTTGTCCACGCCCCAAGGCTCTGTTTCGTAAATAGATGAAACATTGATAATGGTGCCAATGCGTTTACTAATCTGATACACAGCAAACCAAAGGAAGCTTGCTTTGTCCCCAATATTAGAGCCAGAAAGAAGGTAAACGGTGTGTTTTTTATTCATAGAAAAGTCATTGCGAAGTGCAAATGTAGGTTTTTCTATGGAATAAGCCAAAAAACAAAATTAATGTTGTGCTGTAGCTGGTTCAAGAATATTAGCATTGACAAAAAGGTAGGTTTTTCCTGTAGGGGATGAATTGTCATAAATCAAAATGGTAACCCCTTTCTCGTTGTGAATTTTGTTGGAGTCAATGCTTAGCATTATGGTATTAGATTCATTTTTTAGTAAAGGCTCTGTGGGTATTTGGACAGTTACGCAATCACAATTTGACTTGATATCGTCAATGACATAGGGGGTATTGGAGAAATTAGTATATTTGAAAGGAAGAAATAGGATGTCTCCTTTGGTAATATTTGACAATTCATATTTTGAATTAGTCCAAACAACATTTGCTTTTGGTGCTTGTCGTTTTGGTTTCTTTTTATTAGCAGGTTCTTCTTGCAGCTTAACGGCATAGTTGACAAGGCGTGCCAACTGCTCTTCTGTTAGGTTATTGGCTATTTTGCTTAAATCAGTACGGAGTACATTACTGGTTTGGGCATGAGCAAAAAAAGGCACCATGCATAGCAAGGCTAGGACAAAGGATTTGTGTTTCATAGGTTGCGGTTGTGTGCGCCGCTAAGCGTTAACGAATTGGTTGTCAAGTGTGTGGACTAGGTACTTTGTCTTTTAGGGTAGTGCAAAGGTAATGGAAAAAGGTGTATATATCAAATTTAAATGATATATACACCCTTTATTAACAGAACATAACAATATAACTCCGAAGAGTAGAGTGGTTATGTGGTTGGATTTGTTGATTTTGGATTATACGTCAATATTGGCATATTGGGCATTTTCTTCAATAAACTGCCTTCTTGGCGGCACTTCTTCGCCCATGAGCATCGTGAAAGTGCGGTCAGCATCAATGGCGTCCGTGATGGTTACTCTTTTTAGGATTCGGGTGTCTGGATCCATGGTGGTTTCCCATAATTGTTCGGCATTCATTTCTCCAAGACCCTTGTATCGTTGGATTTTTACGCTGTCATCTTTTCCCTTGCCAAGATGAGCAACAGCTGCTTTGCGCTCTTCATCATCCCAACAATACTGAAATTGCTTTCCTTTGGAAACCCGATAAAGTGGTGGTGCAGCAATATAGATGTACCCATTTTCGATGAGCGATCTCATGTATCTGAAGAAAAAAGTCAATAATAATGTTTCGATATGACTACCATCGACATCCGCATCACACATGATGATGGTTTTGTGATAACGAAGTTTTTCAGTATTTAGGATTCGTTGACCATCTTTTTCTTCGATACTGACGCCTAGAGCTGTGAAGATGTTTTTTATTTCTTCATTTTCATAGATCTTGTGTTCCATGGCCTTCTCGACGTTGAGAATTTTTCCCCGCAAGGGCATGATGGCTTGAAACATACGATCCCGACCTTGCTTGGCAGTACCACCCGCCGAATCTCCCTCAACAAGGTAAATTTCACAATCTTCTGCATTTTTGGAAGAACAGTCGGAAAGCTTTCCTGGAAGTCCACTCCCGGTAAGAACATTTTTACGTTGAACGAGCTCTCTTGCTTTTCTGGCGGCATGTCTTGCCGTTGCGGCAATGATAACTTTGTCAAAAATCCGCTTAGCTTCTTGCTTATTCTCTTCGAGATAGTAATTAAGGTGCTGCGCGACGGCTCTAGAGACGATTCCGACGACTTCTGAATTTCCTAATTCTTCTTTAGTTTGACCTTTAAACTGCGGCTCCGGTACTTTTACAGATACGATGGCTGTCAATCCTTCTGCAAAATCTTCTCCAGAGACTTTGAATTTTAGCTTTTTGAAATAGCCATTGTCTTCGCCATGTTTTTTGAAGACTCTAGTCAAAGCCCTGCGGAATCCGCTGACATGTGTACCACCCTTTTTTGTGTTGATATTATTGACATAAGAGTAGATATTTTCGGTGTAAACCGTGGTGTATTCCATGGCTACTTCAATCTCTACATTATCTTCTTTGCCTAGTATATGAATCGGCTTAGAAGTGATGACTGTTTTGTTTTCATCAAGGTACTGCACAAATTCACTCAAGCCACCTTCAGAGTAAAACTCTTCAAATTTTGGCTTGCCATCAACAATGGTACGTTCATCTATTAAGGTAATCCGCAAGCCACTGTTCAGATAGGATTGCTCACGCAGTCTATGGGCTAAGACTTCATAGATAAACTGATCGGTTTCCATGATGCTCAAATCCGGCTTAAAGGTCACTTTTGTACCCGTTTTGTCAGATTTTCCTGTTTCTTTTACAGGGTAAAGCGGTTTGCCTTCACTGTATTCTTGTTGAAACGTTTTGCCGTCTCTGTTGACTTCTACCAGCAAGTGTGACGAAAGGGCATTAACACAACTCACCCCAACACCGTGTAGTCCACCTGATACCTTGTAGGTGTCTTTGTCAAATTTACCACCTGCATGAAGTACGGTCATCACGACTTCTAGGGCAGATTTGCCTAGTTTTTCGTGCATGCCAGTTGGAATACCCCGTCCATCATCGGCGACACTTAAACCGCCATCTTTGTGGATGATGACATCAATCGTGGAGCAATGTCCGGCTAGGTGTTCATCAATGGAGTTATCAACGACTTCATAGACTAGATGGTGTAAGCCGTCAATGTCCGTGGTGCCTATATACATTCCTGGCCGCTTTCTTACGGCTTCAAGACCTTCCAGCGCCGTAATGTTACTGGCACTATATTCTTGTTTTTTGTCTTCTTCTTTTGACATGTTTCATATTTTTTTAGGAATCTGAGACTAAACAATATTAGACCCAGACCAGCTGCAAAGGTACGAAAAAAAGGTTGGTTTTTTGCTAATTTTAGTTGTTTTTTCTGTCTGCTGGAGTATTTTGAAAAAACTAAGTTTTTAGCCTTGATTGGGCTGCGTCTTTGGGCATCTATGGTTTTAAAGCGATTTTGGGACTGAAAAGATTGTTGTTTAAGTAACTTTGGTTTTTTTATTGCCAATAAAATTGTGGCTCTTGGTTGATGTTTTTTTTTGTAAAGTATTGATTATCAGTTGTGTGTAGCAATGTGGGCGTAACCTTTGATTGACTTTGGTGTTGGTCAGGGATGATTTGTTCATTTTAGGGCTAATTTGCGGTAATTATAAACAGCTACAGAAATTATTTCTGTAGCCTAAAGTTAAGACGATGAAAAAAGTACTACTTATTATGCAGTTGATTTTTGGCTTTGCCTTTTTTGTTATTGGACAGTCGCCTATTTTGCCTAGTCAACCCAAACATAGACTGGGCGTGTCTTACGACAAATTGAATCATCAATTTGGGGTAAGCTATTTTTCGTTAAAGAAGAAAAAAATGTTTGTAAAGTCTGAGTTTGGAGTTGCAATCTTTAATTTGAACGATAAAAATATGCAGCATGAAAGAATAGAGAATTACTATGATGTACAAAAGGTATATGATTGTTTTATTTGTTGGTTTGAAAATCGTAAGCCAGATATAGTTGTTGCGGGGGAAAGAGTGAATATCTATAAGGGGTATTATCCGCAAGTAGCTATTCCTATATCCCAGACCTTTTATCGTCACTCTAAAAGAGATAGAAGGTTGGTCTGGGGTATTGGAGTTGGTTATGTTTTAGCATATACTAGAGGACTGAAGGTGTCGTCTAATGCGGTTGAAGTCAAGGTACTTGATGATACAAGGCGGGCTGAAATTGTACGCCTAAAGCAAACAGTATTAACTAAGAAATCTTCTAGAGTTATTTTAGGTTTTTTTGGTGAGCTGGGGTTAGAAATACGTATTGGGCAAGATTATTACTTGGGGTTTAATACGAAGTTTGGAGGGAATATAGCGCCTATTAAGTCAAGTATTTATAGTGCTAGTTTTACCGACTTCCTCTTAAGGAGGAGTTTTACTTTAAGCAGAAATTTTTAGAAGTGTCATTGAGCCAAAACTTCGACATGTAGTAGGCTTTCGCAAATACCGCCTAGTTATATACAGCGCCTATTGATATTGTCGGCTTCACCTTTCACCCTCATTAAATAGTTGACTATCGTTTTTTAGTTTTAGGATAGAATTATTGTATTGGGAGTTAATTTAATGTGTCTAAGGTGTTGAATATGAATTAGTTGTTAAATTGTAAGGTTGACCATGGTTTGACTTTTGCAAAAGTCAATCAAATGGTAGTTGATTTAGGTTTATCTTGTATTCGTAGGGTCTGGTGATATTTTCATAACAGGAAGTTCAACGGGCGACCCATAACGTAATTAACTCAAGTTTTGATACTTAGAAAAGCCTGTGATTATTGGTATTGTCAGTTTTTAATGAAAAAGAGCTTGAGAAGGCTTGTCCGTGCTTGCCAATTTGGATTGGATTTGTTTTTTATAGAAAATAATAACCAAGGTTTTGTAAACCCTTGACCTTTAACCCTTTACCAGTACCCCGAAAATTAAGCATGTATGAAGCCAAGCTATCCCAATTTCGTTAAGCTTAAGTACTGAAACTTAAGTTAAGCAGTTATCTAAAATTAATGGTTCGGTCATTATTTTGGCAAAAAAGAAGCAACTAACCCCATAAACACGGGCTTTTATCTATTTAATGCAAGTTATGTCTTCGGCTGAATTGCGTAAAATAGAAGTTAATGCCTGAAGTGAAGTTTGAAAAAAACGTACTTAAAACCCCGTAGGGGTTTCCCTGCTTAGCCCATAGCGAAGCTATGGGCTAAGAGAAGGTTTGTGGTGTAAATACGTAGGCGTAACGGGTCACGGTAT
>CAMZKG010000289.1 GCA_947311105.1 uncultured Saprospiraceae bacterium | reverse complement strand
CTTACTCAGCGTCAGAAGTTTACAGCGTGACCCGCTACGCCTACGTATTTACACCACAAACCTTTCTTAGCCCATAGCTTCACTATGGGCTAAGCAGGGGAACCCCGAAGGGGTTTTAGGTACATTTTTTTCAAACTTCGTTTCAGGCATTAACTTCTATTTTACGCAACTCAGCCAAAGACATAACTTGCAATAAATAGAAAAAAGCCTGTGTTTGTGGGGTTCGTTGCTGCTTTTTTGCCAAAATAATGACCGAACCATTTTTTGCAAGAAATTGCGGTTTTAGATAGCAGTTCGTTTTTCTTTGAACAGGTAGATTTTACTATGTCATTTTTGCTAGAAAAATCACCTTTTTCTTGGTGGTATTAGCGAAGAAATTAATTAAAAAATACCCAATTTGGTGTACTTGGAAGGACTAAAACTCCTTTATCTTTGTGATACCCGAATAGCTGTTAAAGGTTTATTAACAGCTAACCACCCGATACCGATTTTTATTTGACTAACTCCAATAGGTCAAATGGGATTTTTAAACTGCGTTCTGAACATGCGTAGTCTCTTAACTCCCTGATACTTAATTACTTGGAGTCGTTAAATAGTGCTTGTTAAACCAAGGCGAAACAACAAAACAATAAAATCAAACGGCGGATTTCTGCCAGGAGATAGAACAACAAACAACAACCCTTGAACGTGAACAATTCAATTTGTAAGAATTTTGCGGAAAAGCTTTTAGGTTTGCCATTTGGCGCAAGCTTAAGGGCTTTTTTTATGGCTAGTTGTCTGTTAAATAAGAAATTTTTTAATCATTTTTTTAACCAACAAAAACTTTATCTCATGAAGAAAAACAACTTCTTAAGATCCAGTGTAGTTAAGTCACTTGTTATGAGTTGCTTCTTCGCTTTCTTTTTGTTAGCTGCAAATACAACATTTGCGCAGGCTAATCCAGAGGGAAAAGCTTATGAAGCAATCTCGCAAGAGTTAACTGTACTGAAGCAGGACATGGGTGGACAGCAAGCTACTAGCTTATCTGACCCGACAGCTCAGGCTGAAATGACCGCTGCTGTAAAGTACCGTTTTTACAAACTTGCTGGAGACAACATCATGAAATTAGGTGTTACCCAGGGTGTTGACGAAACGTACAATTTGCTCACCGAAAATGGCAATAGACCATCTGCTGATGTAGATGCTGCTAAGGCTGATTTAGTTACATTGCTTAACAGCTTGTAAATTTTCTAACAAAAAATTTTTAATCCTATGAAAAGAATTTTAATGTTGATTTTGCTCGTTGCAGTGTCTATGGTGTCTTACGGACAAGTAGCTACTGGAACTGATGCACCCGCAGCTGGCATTCCCGATAATGGGTATGACGGAACTTTGGGGTCTATGGCATCAAGTGCCATCGCTGTCGCTGGTGCTCCCAGCGGGTCGGTTATTACCGATATTACTCTTGATATTGACATCGCCCATACTTGGGTTGGTGACTTAACTATCAAGTTAGAAGCTCCTAACGGAGATATTTTGGGTGTTATGAGTCGTCCAGGCTTGGTAGAAGGAGCCGATGATGGTACTGGTTGTTGCGGAACTTCGGACGATTGGACAACATCTATTTCTTTCAACGATGCTTTTGCATTGTCTGCGGAAGATTTTGATGACGATGCTATTCCGTTACCTGTGCAATATAGCCCTGCACCAGGTAGTGTCACTAACCCTCCTGCTACTTTTGCTGACCTATTTGGTAGCGATGTAACTGGAAACTGGACTTTATATGTTGGTGATTCAGGTGGAGGCGACGCAGGTACGCTTAATTCTTGGACAATCACTATTAACTACGATGCTCCTGCTCCAGGAGGTCCTTCCTGTAGCTTAAGCTGTCCAACAGCTAAGGACTACTATTTAGGCTCTGGTGAGTGTTCAGTATTAGCTGATTATCAAGGTGCTGTTACTATGGTAGGTAGCTGTGCTCCTACAGTTGTACCAGGTGCACAGGCTGCTGATTTTACTGGTCCTTTTGCGGAAGCTAATGCTGCTACGCAAAATACTGGTTGTGTTGATTTTACAGGTAATCCTGCAACATTGACTATGTCATCTAATGACTTGACCACAACTTGTGATCCTGGTCTTTTCTTTGCAACTTATTCTGAGTATGCCATTCCTTTTGATGGTACACTTACTTTTGATTGGAGTTATACTACGGCGGATCTTAGTGCAACATTCGATCCTTTTGGATACTTCTTTGATGCATCTACTACTGTTTTGTCTCCTGGTGCAATCACAGCGGGTATCACTACTTTGACGCAAAATGGTGTTGCTGCTCAATCAGGTTCAGGTAGTGTTTCTGTTTCTGCTGGTGATCTGTTTAGCTTTATGATTTGGACTACGGATGGTCAATTTGGACCAGGAACTGTAACTATTTCAAACCTTGTGCTACAAGCTCCAAATGATGTACAGCCTTATGTTATTCAGGCTCAAGCAGGTTCTCCTGCTTTAGGTGATGAGTTGGCTATTGGTACTTATACTGCTGGTTATGACTTGTTAAATCCTAATGGAACTGTTGCACAAAGTTGTACTTTTGATGTGACTGTTCATGCTAATGCAGCTGCAACCAATAACCCTGGTTGTGTTCAGAATATTCAATTTTCTTTGGACGAAAACTGTGAAATCACATTGACTCCAGGTATGGTTCTTAAGAGCGGCGGAAGTTACTCTTGTTTTGATAACTATGTAGTAGATATCAAAGATGGTACAGGTGCTTCGCTTGGTAATGTTGCTAATGGTGGTATGGTAGGTAATACATGGACTGTGATGGTTACAGATACTACTACTGGGAACTCTTGTTGGTCTCAAGGGATTACCTTTGCGGACAAGATGGCTCCTACCATCAATTGTGATGTGACTGCTCCAGTTAATTCTATTACTGGAACAATCGATCCTTCTGATCCTATTTGGAATCGTCCTTTCGTAAACTTTGCAGGTACTTGTAATCCTTCGGGAGTAGGTACTACTGTATCTTATGAGACTTTTGATTTCTCTATCACTCAAGCGGATACTTATACTTTCTCTATGCCAAATATTATTGGTCCTGATTTCTTTGCTGCTTTGTATGAAGGTGGATTCGATCCAACACAACCTTGTAACAACTTGCTTGCTGCTGATGATGATACTAATGGAACGGAGCCGGAGATTACTATTTCTCTTACTTTAGCTCCTGGTAACTATACTCTAGTGACTACTACTTATAATACTGATCCTAATGCTGGAGCATACGCTTACACTGTAAGTAGCTTAGGTAATGGTCAGGTTATTACTACGGGTTCTGAGCTTTCTGTTGATTGTACTTTTGATTTGTCCACTGTTGCTGATCCTATTGGATCTGATAACTGTGACCCAAATCCTACAGTATCAATGACTGGAGAGACTTATATCAACCAAGATATTTGTGATGATGGTAAAATGGTTCTTCAAAGAACTTGGGTGGCTTATGATAATAATGGTATGGCTTCTGCGCCTTGTACGCAAACAATTACTATTACTCAACCACAAATTACTTTCCCACAAGATATTACTTGGACTTGTGACCAGTATGCATCTAATAACAATATTATTGATACATCTAATGTTCACTCTGCTATTACAGATTGGGACACTGGTGACAATCAAAATGATATTGATGTTAACCCTGCTATGTCTAACTTTGTACTTAACCACACGGGTTCTGGTAATCCTAAAGGATGGAACGGAACTTACTGTAAGTATAACGTAGAATATACAGACCAAACTTTCCAACACTGTGGTCCTGGTACATTCAAGATTATTCGTCATTGGACTGCAATTAATCTTTGTACTAATGATATCCAAACTGCGGATCAAATCATCCTTGTTGATGATATTGAAGCGCCAACTATGGATTTCACTAACTTAGGTGCATTCAAGACGAATGCTGCTGGTGATCTATACTTGGAGTTGAGTGCTAATAACTATGCTCAACACCCAACACCATGTACTTCTACAGAGTTTATTCCTACTCCTGCTTTTGCTGATAATTGTTCTGGAGTTGATATGAGCACTTTGTCTATCATTACTCCAGTTGGGCCAGTTGATGGTTTAACTGCTAATGGTGGTACTATTCCTGCTCCTGGTTTAGCTGTAGGTGTTTACACTGATGGTTTGACTTACAAGATTGTTGATAACTGTGGTAATATCCGTGAAATGAAAATTACATTGGTCATCGTTGATGATGTGCCTCCTGTAATGATTTGTGATCAGATTACTAAAGTTTCTTTAACTAGTAATGGAGAAGCTAAGTTATTTGCTAACAATCCTGATGATGGATCTTACGATAACTGTGGATTAGATCACTTCGAAATTAGAAGAATGACTGATAACTGTAATATTGCTGGTAATACAACATTTGGAGCTGATGTTACTTTCTGTTGTAATGATATTACAACAGGTACAACTAATTCTCACACAGTTATAGTTCGTGCTTATGATGTATATGGTAACCACGCTGAGTGTATGGTTGAAGTATTGGTTGAAGATAAGATTGCTCCTAAGTGTTTTGCTCCTGCTGATGTAACAGTAGATTGCAACCTTTACGATCCTTCTTTCGAACCTTATGGTGATGCTACGGCATGGGACAATTGTGGTGCTACATTAACTGGACCAGTTATTGGTGGTGGTGTTGATCAATGTAATACAGGTGTTGTTACACGTACTTGGACTGCAACTGATGCTGCTGGACAATCTTCTACTTGTAAGCAAACGATTACTGTGAACTATGTTCAGGACTTCAGAGTTAAGTTCCCTGACGATCAGTTCTCTACTGCATGTAATGCATTATCTGATACGATTTTCCCATCCTTTATTGATAAGGATTGTGAATTGGCTGGTTATAGCTACTATGACCAAAAGATTACTGTAGTTCCTGATGCTTGTTACAAGATTCTACGTCACTGGACTGTAATGGACTGGTGTGTATTTGATTCTTATGATGTAGGTGGTGGTACAATTGCCGCAACTCACGTTGATAATCCTACTTATACTCAAAGTGGACCTACTCGCCAAGCGAATGCTACTAACAGTGGTTATTTCACGTATATTCAAATTATCAAGGTGATTGATAATGATGCGCCAGTTATTACTTGTCCTACTTCTCCTGTAGAAGTATGTGATTACTCTACTAACTGTTCTGGTATTGTTGATTTGACTTCTGAAGCTACTGATGATTGTTCTGGTGATAACATTATCTTTGGATATACTCTATACTTAGATAATGACCAAGATGGTATCATGGAGACTGTAATTGATGATGACACCCCAGGTGCTCCTTATATTACAATTACACACCCTGACGGAATCAAGGCGGTTGCTAACATTCACATGTCTGGTATTACTTATGGTACACATAAAATCAAGTGGTTCGCTAAGGATGGTTGTGGAAACATCGATCTTTGTGAATATGACTTCATTGTTAAGGACTGTAAGAAGCCTACTATCTTAGTGGACGGTGGTATTACTGTTAACTTAATGAACGTAAATGGTGGTATGATTACTATCTGGCCTGGAGATCCTGCAAATTGCAACCTTCCTCAGCCAAACGTTTGTGGATGGGATCCTTCTTTAGGTGATAACTGTACTTCTGATGCTGACTTGAAAGCTAAGTTGCGTATCCGTAAGGCTGGTTCTGGTACTGGTGTTCCTACAACAACTAGTGTTACTTACACTTGTGCTGACTTAGGTACTCAGAATGTGGAGATTTGGGTTGGTGATAACGCTGGTAACTGGGATTTCGTAGTTACTTCTGTATTGGTCCAAGATCCTATGAATTTCTGTAATCCTACTCCTACTGCTCCTATTGCTGGTGCATTAACTACGCAAGCAGGTGCTGGTGTTCAAGATGCGGATGTAACTAGTACTAATGGAGTTACTCCTTCTACAATTACTACTCCGGCTTCAGGTGAATTTACTTTCACTGGATTGCCTTTAAGTGATGATTATTCTATCACTGCTGCTAAGGATGGAGACGATGCTAATGGTGTAGATGTACTTGATTTACTACGTATTTACCAAGCTATCTTAGGTAATAACTTTACTTCTCCATATGACAAGATTGCAGCTGATGTTAATCTTGATGGAAGTGTTGATATTCAGGATTTACTATTAATCCGTAAGTTGACTTTAGGTAAGATTACTGAATTCCCTGGTACTGATTCTTGGAGATTCTATGATGCTGCTTGTACTATTTCTGGACCTACTTCTTGTGGTTCTGTTGAAGTTATTGACTTGCAAGCTGCAGTTAACAATGCTGATTTAGTAGCTGTTAAGATGGGAGACGTGAATGGTTCTGCACAGCCTAACCAATACGCTTCTGTTGACGATCGTTCTTATGGAGAGTTTGTTTTGAACACTTCTGACAGAATGATTAATGCTGGTGAAACAGTTGAAGTTACTTTGAATGCTAACAGAAACGATATCGCTGGATACCAATTCACTTTAGAATTAGGTGGTCTTGAGTTTGTTGATGTTGCTGGTGAAGCTATCTCTTTCGAGAATAACTTCGCTTACCACAACGATGCAGTTACTGTAAGTTGGAATGGTGAAGCCGTTAATGATGAAGTATTTACTATCACTTTGCGTGCAACTACTGATGTACGTTTGAGCGAAGCTCTAAGCATTGATTCTCGTATCACTGAAGCTATGGCAGCTGATGCTGATGCATTGAGACAAGATGTTAAGTTAGCATTTGATGGTAAAGTTGTGGATCAATTCACTTTGTTCCAAAACGAGCCTAACCCATTCAGTGACAGAACTGATGTTAAGTTCTATCTTCCTGAAGGAACTTCTGCTACATTAACAGTTTTTGATGCTAGCGGTAGAACTTTGAAGACAGTTAACGGTGATTATGCTAAAGGCATGAATACTATTTCTGTTGCTAAGAGTGACCTTCAAGCTGTAGGTGTTCTTTACTACAAGTTAGAAACTGCTTCTAACTCTGCTATTAGAAAGATGATTATCATTGAATAATCGTTATTGATACCAAAACCCATTTTCAAAATTATATTGAAATCGGTTTTTGGGATGGCCTCTCTTCAGGTAACTGAAGGGGGGCTTTTTTTTGTCTAAAATCGAGATTGTTTGGGTACTATAATTAACCCAACTTGGCCCTAAAACCTAAAAAAGGTCAAAATTTTCCCTAATTTTAGGGATTTTCAATAAATAGGTTATTGTGTTAGAATAGGTGCTCACTTGTAATGTCGTGCGAGTGGTGTGTCCTTGGTGTATATACTCTATCTTTGCTGTAAAAGAATAGCAAAGCTAGGCTTGTTTGCGGACTCTTTTTGCTGTTTAGCTATCCTTATCAACGAAATACATATTTGCATTTAATGTATTGTGCTTTGCAGTTTTCCCAAAAAATGGTTACATTTGCGTAGTCAAACCGCCATTTGAATGAAAAATTTGCTTTTTGTATGTCTCCTGTCCTGCTGGGCACTGGCAGTTGTTGGGCAATTGCCTCCATCAGCTAAGCACAATTTTAGCATTTCACCGCAAGGTGGTTTCTTTCCAGAAAAGGTTGAAGTGAGTATCGATATGCCTGATTCTGTTAAGGTATATTATACAACGAATGGCCAGATTCCTTCGGCACGACAAAAACCATATTCCAAGCCATTTAGCATCTCCAAAACCACTGTTGTAAGAGTATTGGCGGTTTTTCCAGATAAAAAACGACGGTATAGGGCTTATACCTACTTTATCGGGGAGAAAAAGTCAACCCTTCCCGTTGTATCGCTGTCGTTGCCTTCTAATATTCTGTTTGACCCTGATCATGGTCTATATGTGGAAGGGCCTAAATCAACCCATGAGAAGAAATTTGGGGATAAGTCTAATTATTGGAGTACTCGAGAGATTCCTGCGCACTTTGAGTTTTTTGAGACGGATAGCACGGAAGTATTCAACGGACTGGTAGGTTTAAGGATTTTTGGCGGTATTTCTAGGACGTTTCCACAAAAGTCTTTTGCGATTGTTGCTCGAAAAAAATATGGACATAAATGGATTCGGCATCGCGTCTTTGGCAAAAAAGGACTGTCTAAATTCAAATACCTTGTTTTAAGAAATTCAGGCAGTGATTGGGGGCGCTCTCATCTTAGAGATGGGTTTATGACTACATTGGTTGAAGATTGGAATGTCACCAAACAAGATTATAGACCCGCTTTACTCTATATTAATGGCAAATATTGGGGACTTTACAATATTAGAGAAAAGGTTAATCGGACCTTTGTCGCCCAGCACTTCGATGTCAATAAAAATAAAATTGACTTATTAGAAAACAGAATGACCGTAAAAAAAGGGAGCCGTCGTGAATACCTTAAGCTCCTAAAATTTTTAAAAAATACGGATTTATCGAAAGATGAGTATTTTGCGAAAGCAGAATCTATGATGGATGTTGACAATTTTTTAGATCAACATATCGCCCAAATCTACTTTAATAATACCGATGCCGGCGGAAATATCAAATTTTGGCGTGAGCAAACCCCAGCTGCCAAATGGAGATGGATTCTTTATGACACAGACTGGGGATTTGGACTGAATGGACGTAAAGATTATCGGAAAAACTCCTTAAAACTGTTTACACAAAAAAATGGTAATGCTTGGCCACATCCTGACTGGAGTACTTTTATTTTACGCCGCTTATTGACAAATAAAAATTTTGAACGAAAGTTTATTAACCGTTTTGCAGACCGTTTGAATACGACACTACAACCCCAAAATGTAAAAGAGCTTTTGGGGGAGATGGCCGCTCACATTCAGCCAGAAATGAAACGCCACCAAAAAAGATGGGGGCAGGATCGGTCTCAATGGAAAAGAGATTTGGCTATCATGAAGCGCTTTGCGGAGAAAAGACCCGAATATGTGATGCGACATTTGAAGTATAAATTTAATTTAGATTCAATGGTGGCGATTAATGTCCAAACAGGGGATGGTGGGCATGTTATTCTGAATGATAATTTGACGATTGATAATGCTTTTCAGGGGAAGTACTTCGCTAATATCCCCATAAATTTGAAAGCTGTTGCAGATAATGGATTCCAATTTGTAGGGTGGGAAGGATTGGATGAACAGAGCGAGATATTGTCCATATTGCCTTCAAAGTTGCCCATGGTAAAGGCTGTTTTTGAATCTTATATCCATCCATTGAGTGAGAAGTTAGTCATCAATGAAGTAAGTGCCAATAACTTTGATAGCGGCGACTGGGTGGAGTTGCTGAATGCTTCAGATGAGCAGATTGTGCTAGAAAATCTTTTATTACGTGATGAAAAACATGAATTTCATCTGCCCAAAATAACACTTCCTAAGCATGGTTTTGTTGTTATTTGCCAAGACACAGCAGCCTTTCGGAAAATTCATCCCAATGTTAAGGCTCCTGTTGTCGGAAATTTAGGGTTTGGTCTAAATAAACGAAAGGAAACGATTGGGTTGTATTCGGATACATACGCCGTTATTGATGAGTTTGATTATCAGGTAGAAGCAAAGGATGAATTTCAGACCCTTGCTTTGCTTGCGCCAAATTTGGACAATAGTCGCTTTGAAAATTGGGAAATACTAGATGGCAACGGTACGCCTGGAGCAATGAATCCTTATTTCGTGTTGAGCAAAATCCAAGCTACTAGGGCTTATTATTCTAAAATAGGTTTGATGGTGGGCATACTGTTTTTATTGGTGATGATATTGTATGTGAAGCATTCCCAAGAATGGCCCGAATGGCTGCAAAGGCTTTATCTTAAGCTTCCTGAAAACCTAAAAGCTAAGCTTGCTTTTCTCGAAAAGAAAAAAACTTAAATAGTAGCTTTCAGCCGCCATTCTTAAAAATCTACACCGTTCCAATATTTTTGCCAAAGTTTAGTTAGTATAGGGTGAAAGTAAACCCAAGTATGATGAAATTATTTACACTTTTTACGTTGTTTTTTTGCGCAAGCGTACTGTCGGCACAGATCGGTGGGCATAATGCGTTTAAATCCTTAGCGATGTCTCCGTCGGCGAGAGTGTCCGCATTAGGTCTAAAACTAATCACAGTAGGAGACGAAGACGTATTGTTGGCTTATGAAAATCCAGCGGTCGCTAACCCCAAAATGCATAAGCAAATCTCCTTTCAGCACAATTTTTTCCCTGGCGGAATAAAACATGGCGTGTTTGCGGGTGGTTATCACGCTGAAAAATTAGGAATTACTTTTCATGGTGGCTTAAGATTTCTGAACTATGGCGATATCCCCCAAACAGATGTCTTTGGTGTCAAAAATGGCAATATCTCCGCAGGAGAATGGGCTGTTCAAGCAGGAGCATCCAGACCGTTGAGCGATAAATGGCGGATGGGTATGAACTTGAACTTCCTTAATGCGCACTTAGATACTTACTCGGCTTCTGGGTTGTCTGCAGATGTGGGATTTTTCTACGAAGACACCACTTCAAGAATAAGTTATGCTATTGTGGCTAAAAATATCGGGACAGAGCTTTCTACTTTCGCAGGTAGTCCCAAGGCTCAGTTGCCAGTAAATATTTCCGTCGGTATCTCCAGGAGATTGGCTCATCTTCCTTTACGCGTAAGCGCCACGTTCAACCATCTGGAGCAATGGGATATTACCTACAAAGACCCCAATGTGAAGGATGATATCATCATTATTGGCGAAGCCCCCAAAAAGGACAATCGTTTTGGGCGAGAAGTAGATAATTTTTTTAGGCACGTTGTGTTTAGTGGCGAGTTTTTGCTTGGTAAATTTGAGCAAGTCCGTCTAAGAGTAGGATATAATCATTTGATACATCAAGAGTTTGCGGTTAAAAATGTTAGGGGATTGTCGGGTTTTACAGGGGGGATTGGCTTTAAGATAAAACGGTTTAGGATTGATTATGGATACACCAATTATCATCTAGGCGGCAAAGCTAATCACATAGCGATATCTTCGCATTTTTAGGTTTTTGCCACTTCCATCTCTTGTGCGACCAAAGCCATCCATGTGGGTCTTCTTGAATCGTTTGGGCTAGTTTTTGTGCAAACAAATAAGTGATTTCTCCTTCTTTTTTCTCCGTTGGGTTGGGGCAGATCTCGCTAAAGGTGATGGTGTAATACCCCCTTTTGGTGTGATTAATTTGGTAGTATAGGACAGGATAGCCAGTTGCCCTTGCTATTTTGTCGCCTCCTGGCAAAAATCCAGTATCTTTTCCCAAAAAACGAATCCAATGTGCACTCTTTAGGTTAGATGGACTTTGATCGGCGATGAAGACGTAGATAGACGGTGTTTTTTTGTTTTTGATGATGACTCGTAGCGTTTGGTTCATCGCTACAGGTATACTCCCAAAACGATTGCGACGAACATTAAGTTCTTTGCCGACCAAAGGGTTGCTTAGTGGTTTGTACACGCCATATACAGGGTGTTTGACAAATAAGGGGGTCGCCTGAACCGCCAATTCCCATGGGTAAAAATGCCCACCAAATACAATCACACTTTGACCTTGTGTCATGTATTGGTCAAATATTTCTGGATTGGTGACGCTCATACGTGATTGAAGGTCTTTTGGTGACCTAGAAAAGCTCTTGATCGTATCGGTAATATTGTCTGCCAAGGAGATATAGACTTGGTGAGTGATTTGCTTAATTTCTGTATCGCTTTTTTGGGGGAAGGCAATTTTCAGGTTAGAAATTATTACTTTTTTGCGATAGCCAAAAATTCGCTCAAATAGAAAAGCAACAAAATTAGCGACTTGTCGAAGCATGCCATCTGGCAACACTCGAAAAACGCCAATAATGAATTTGAAAAAAAATAATCCGATTCGATTCATAAGCATAGGCAAATGTACGGTTATTTTAAGGGCGTTTCAAATTTATTTTAATGTTACAATACTTCGGTAATTATGACAAGGTAATTTTTAGGAGTGACTTTCAAGTTGAGCGGCTCAAGCGCCCGAGAAAGGGGCGGTCTCTCCCTGCTATTTTAAGCGTAGGAGAATTAGAACGCTTTTTAAAAGCACTCCCCAATCTAAAGCACAAAACGCTTCTGTTTACGATTTATAGTGGAGGCATGCGCCTGAATGAAATCCTTTCTATTCGAGTCAATGACATTCTGTGGGAGCGCAATCAAATTCTAATCAAAAATGGCATAAAGACTTAAAAACGACTTTGATTTACACGCATGTTACCACGGTAGAGGCGAATGGTGTACCTAGTCTTTTAGACAATTTATCGCTGGATGGCTAATTTTTTACAGCTTTCGCAAAAAAAACTTGATATAATCAAAAATATTATATATCTTGCGCTTGGTATGCTTGATGCAAGCAATACAATTTCTTTTTTTTTGCCTTTCGCCAGAAAATGTTGAAATGCGGAAGTTGAATATTGATTTGTTCTGGGTATAAGTAAGTTGGCAGTAATAAGACGAAACAAATCTAACTTGAAAAACTAAATCAGAAAATGAATAAATTAAAAAAAGGAAATAAAGGTTTAATTTACTCTTCAATTGGATTGTTTTT
>CAMZKG010000288.1 GCA_947311105.1 uncultured Saprospiraceae bacterium | reverse complement strand
GGCAAGGTTTCTCAAACCGCACAATTGAACAAAATAAAGTTTTGCTTCACTCTTTAGCTATAGTTTACAACGACTTTTCGGAGTAAGCTCAACAATTGCCCAACTGAACACCTAAAGTTTACTTAGGAAAATAAATCTTCTGACCAGGAATTAGCACTTCTCCGGCGTCCAGATTATTTCTCTTCATCAATTTACTGGTATCAAACCCATAGGCATTAGCGATAGACCAGATGGTTTCGCCTTCGGAGACGATATGGTAAGTCACTTTTGGAGCCACAACCACCCTTTCAGCGGGAATGGAGCTACTACCTGACAAAACAGGTAATTCCCCTTCCTTCACGATAACTTCCGTCTCCAAACTCCTTGCTTTTACGGTTGATTTTGGAGCAGACTTATGTTTAACCTTAGCATCTGACTCCGTTGGGCAGCTACAATCCGTTGTAAACAGCTCCATTCCAGGTTGTAAAACTGTATTTTCATCTATCCCGTTCATGTGGGCAAAACGCTCCACCGTATATCCATACAAAGTCGCCAACATATATAGATTTTCTCCTTTCCCTACAACGTGCACGCCATTTGTAGATTTCTTTGGTTTCACCTTTGACACGTACTTTTTGACTGGGGCTTTCTTCTTTGCCACATATTTTTTCTTAGCCACATACTTTTTGGGTGCTCTTTTCTTAGCTACATACTTTTTGGGTGTTTTCTTCTTTACAACAGTCTTTTTGGCAATCCCTTTCGCCTTAAATTTCCGTTTAGGCGCCTTTTTAGTTGCTAAAGAATACTGTGGAGCCGTTACACGCAATTGCGTACAAGCATATATCTTGGTAGATTTCAAGTTATTCCATCTACGTAGTTGGCGCACGGTCACCCCTTCTCTTCTAGCAATAGAAAATAGATTCTCCCCGTACTGAACCAAGTGATGATTGGCTTTCGCAACGCCATGACACCTTTTCGGAACAAATTTTACGGGAGCAGCCACCTTCGCTACAGGAGCAGACTTTTTGGGTGCAGGCGCAGGAGACACCTTACCCAACTGGATGCGGCGACCTTTACAGAAAGCAGATTTAAATTCATCCAACGTCACCCCATTAATTTTGCGCAAGCGATAAGTATTAGCATTAGACTCTTCCAAAGTAGAGCCCACTCGCTCCTCCACAATCCCTATTCCATGTAAATAATAAATGTCTGTATTTGGACGGCAAGTATTCTTACTGATGCTCGTAAAATGAAAAGGTCGGCAAGCATTCACATCTTCTCCCGAATAAAACACTTGTGACTCCGAACTCGCTGTCGCCAAATTCCCACCAGTATTCAACACATCACTTCCATAAGTATATTCGTAATCCGGGCGAATAATACGACCAGACTTAGCGTCTTTATTCATAAAACTAGCCATACGCGCAGGCGAAATATGATATTGACCATCGGGCTGACGCATCACCACAAAAACATCTATCAAATTATTATTAATAGATTTTACCAATTTCTCATCAAACAAACTACTTCCACATCCAACTGTACCTTTCGGCAAATAACTATAATTCTTCTTATTTTCTATACCCACTTCCAAAGCTAGGATACTTGAATTTGTATGAATTTGGTATGTCACATAGTCCGTATTCGACCCACTATATCTATACTCCAATCGATCCATACAATTAGGATCAAACAGAATATACTTCGTCTGAATAGCACTCAATGTCATACTGACAAAGGATAGGAATAAAATCAAAAAGGTTCTCATATCTTGTTGTTTGTTAATGTGTGACAGGATACACCTGTAAAACAAACGCAAATATATGCCATTAATTGGAAATAACAAGGGAAAATCTAATATTTAACGATATGGCGGTTTATCGGTATGACGGTTTATCGGTGTATCGGGGGTGTGATGGTTAATTGGTGCGTCGTTGCATGCTACGTTGCGGCGTTGCGTCGTTGCGTGATACGTTGCGTCGTTGCGTGATACGTTGCGGCGTTGCGGCGTTGCGTGATACGTTGCGTCCCAGGCAGCACCACCAAGCCCCCAAAAAATAATCACCCCCCTAAAAACAAACGCCGTCCAGACCGTCTATCCCAAAAATCATCCATTTTCTCCACCCACTCATAGCGAGCCGTAAACGCCTTCTCCGCTTCAATCATCGCCTCCGCCCCACGCCCTTTCATTTGTGACACGATCTCATCACTTTGCCGCCCATAATTCTGCACCAAATAAGTCGCTTCCTTACCCGACAATCCTTTTCCCGCAAGGGCTTGCGCCAAATCTGCTTCATAGTCCAATACCGCTTGATAGGAACTAAAAGACCTTTCAGTAAGGGGAATTTCTTTCGTCTTACACGGCTCAAAATTCAACTGATACCCTTTCCATAATCGTTTACACACCAAATTGGTAATTTTCTCCGCCATCACCCGATAACCAGTCAACTTACCCCCGGCTATCGTCATCAAGCCAGATTCCGACTCAAATATCTCATCCTTCCGGGAAATCTCTGACGCCGATTTGCCCGCTTCATAGATCAAAGGCCGCACGCCTGCCCAAGAAGCCTGTACATCCTGACTATTCAATTCAATACTCGGAAACATATTATTAACCGCTCCCAACAAATACGAAATATCCTCTTCGTCCACACGTATATCATCCAAATCCCCATCATAAGGCGTATCCGTAGTCCCAACATACACAATACCCTGTCGGGGAATCGCAAAAATCATCCGCCCACCTGGCACATCAAAATAAATCGCATGCTTTATCGGTAATTTTGCCCACGGAAACACTAAATGTACGCCTTTCGTCAAAAACATCCGCTTATCCGTCAACGAACCATCCTGCTTGCGCAATTCATCACTCCAGGGCCCCGTCGCATTCACCACAAATTTTGCCTTTATTTCAAGCTCTTTGCCCGTCAATACATCCTTACACCTGGCGCCAGACACTTTTCCTTCACTATAAATCAATTTGTCCGCAAGGACATAGTTCAAAGGCAAAGCACCATGCCGAGCTGCTGTTTTCATCACTTCTATCGTCAACCGTGCATCATCAGTCCGATACTCCGCATACAAACCCGAACCCAAAATCTTCTCTTCAGGCAACAAAGGCTCAATCTCCATCGTCTCCCCCTTATCGAGCATCCGAAACTTATCCTTTCCCGACACTCCAGCCAACAAATCATAAGTAAAAAGCCCAATAGTCGTCGCCCACTTACCAAATGTACCATCTTTTATCAACGGCAATAACATCTTTTCAGGAATCACCAAATGCGGCGCCAACTTATGTATTAAAGCCCGCTCCTGACCTACTTCTCGCACCAAACTAATCTCCAATTGCTTCAAATATCGCAAACCACCATGTATCAATTTCGTGGACTTACTACTTGTTCCTGATGCAAAATCTCCTTTTTCCACCAAAGCAACTTTTAGCCCGCGTGATGCCGCATCCAACGCCACTCCTGCCCCCGTTATCCCACCACCGATGATGAGCAAATCATAAGACTCCGTAGAAAGTCGATTTAGTGTTTCCTGTCTATTCATTCTTTTTATTTTTTTTTTAATCACAGATTTAATAAGCTCAGCTTCTCAATTGCCGTGGCTCATCATCCCAAGCTCTAGCAATCAGCCTCCAGCTACAACAAAAAATCAAAACGAAAACTAACGTTAAAAGGTGCTTCCAGCTTACCAACTCTTTGCGAATATGCCTGATTTAGTACATTTTGCCCAATAATAGAGAGTTTATACTGCTTCGTAAACGCCACAGACGTACGCAAATCGAGCCGAGTAAAGCCATTATTATTTTCCCTAAATCGCTTAGCCCCCTTGATAAAGCTTTCCAAAAATGCATCCACAGCCTCCGTCGGACCGTTATGTATCACCGACACACCCAACGCCGCCTTTTTATAGACGGACTCCCAATCCAACTTCCAACTATTCTTAAACCGATATTTCAATATATTCTTATTGGAGCTAGATGCATTTTTTATCCTTTGGGTAAAATCTATATAGCTAGGATTTATAAACATGACACCACCCATAAATTGATTTTCCACACGTCCAATTTTTGCTTTCCCCGCAAGGGTAAACTCCGACCCAGAGATACGCGTATTGCCGATATTTATCGACGCAAAACCCAAGGTTTGCCCATCCCGACCACCAAAAGCAAATTCCATCATATCATTATACCGAGAAACAAAATAGGACGCATCCACAAAGCCTTTCAACTCCCCAAACTGAAACCCTTGTTTGACACCCAACTCAACAGAATGACCAGACTCCGAAACCAATGACGCATTCGGCATGATAGGTATCCCGCCACCAAACTCCGTCGAAATAAACTTCTCCGCAATCGTCGGATACCGATAGCCCTGCCCAAAAGAAGCCCGTATATATGTCGCTTTACCCAGCTTCCAATTCAATCCTGCCCGAAATACAGGTTTTGATTCTTTGCTTTCTCCTCCAGGTATCGTATCATAAGTAGTCACCCCAAATACAGTCGTAGGTATCACTTCTGGACTATGCTGCACATTAGACTCATACCGCACACCACCAGAAAGTGTCAAGTTCTCAATACTTTTCTCCAACTGCAAATAAACCGCATTATTTCGAGCCGTATAAGTCGTATCTCCATACAATTCAGCCGAGACATACGACCCCGTAGTCGCCAATCCCGAAGTCACCGTCAAGCCAATTTGCTTAAACTGTCGAAGATATTGATACTCCACAAAAGCCATCGTGGAAACCACCCCTTGATTAGCGCTATTCTTGTTATTTGCCGAAAGGTAGCGCCCTTGAATCTTATGCACATTGCCATATCCATCAAAATATTTGACATAAGGATCCACATTAAATCGCGTCCGCTCGGAAGACGATAAAGTATTCGGTGCCGGTTGATAAATCCCCGTACTATCATCATTCCAAAAGAAAAAAGTAGCCGTCGAACCAGGATTATAGTAAGCGTGGACTCCTGCTTCGACCCTTTCGGAAAAACGATAATCAAGCCCCACAAAACCACGGCCATATTTCTTGTAAGTCCCCTGCTTATACCCTTCTTCATTGAGATAAAAACCACCCAAACTCACCCCGAGCTTACCCAATCGTTGGCGATATACCGCACTCAATCCAGCCCCATAAGGCGACTTATCCCACCATTTCTGGCTTTTATCCTTGGGACTAAAATACGTCGTATAAAAAGGCGCAATCCGTAAATAAGGCTTTTCGGTAGGCACAGCAGTCCGAATATTCACGATGCCATTCATCGCCGACGAACCATAGAGTGCTGACGCTGCCCCTTTCAGAATCTCGATTTGGCCTATATTTTCGATGGGCATATCATACCAATTCGGAAAAGCAGCATCCGTTTGCATAATCGGCATCCCATCCAGCAACAACAACACCCGACTACCCGCTCCATAAGAATAACCTGACCCACCCCGTATATTGGCCTGTCCATCAATGACATCCACACCAGACAGACGATTCAGCACATCATCCACCGTAATTGTATTAGTCGTTTCGAGCAATTTCGGTTTAACCACAGCCAAAGAGACCGTCGTTTTACTCAATTTCTTTTCAAATCTTCCCGTCGTCACCACCGCAGTTTCCAGAAGGTTATCGGACAAAACCAAAGTAAAATCCAAGCTAATCACATGATTATCGGTAGATTTCACCTGTTGTTCTTTCGCTTCATACCCCAAAAAAGAACAAGTCACCACCACATCCTCCTGCCAAGGAATAGAAAGTTCATAATTCCCTGCATTATCGGTGGTCGTTCCTCCTGCTTGCGCAAAAATATTAGCAAAAGCGATGGGTTGCCCCGAATCAGCATCTACCACCGTCCCAGAAATAACCAAAGACTGCCCGAAAGCACAAGTAGAAGAGAGCAATAAAAAAAAGAGTAATTTGGGCATAAGTTTAGATTTTCGTGTAAAACGATTCTTCTAGACGTAAAAGTACAATTTTATTTTGGTTTGGGTTTCTTTGGTCTTTTGGGGCGCTCCTTCGTCGCTTTTAGTCTTTCGTGCGGGCTTCGCCCTTTTGGTCTTTGGTGCGCTCCTTCGTCGCTTTTGGTCTTTGGTGCGGGCTTCGCCCTTTTGGTGCTACCGCAGCGGCTTACGCCGTTGTTCTTGGGCGGTATAGCGGTGTAACGGGTGTAGCGGTACGGAATGGTCAAGTAAAAAAAATTAATTGGTGGGTTATTTTTGGAAGCCTTGTCCCTTTCGTCTTGCACCCTTGACCTTTTTGTAAGCCCAAACCGAAAATGCAAGCAGATAGATCAAAAACAGGGGTTTCTTAAACCTTTGATATTTTGTTCGCGTTGCTTTAACATCTTGGCTTTAGATTGGGCTTTGGTTTGAGCTTTGGTTTGCGCTTTAGTTTGGGCTTTAGTTTGGGCTTTAGATTGGGCTTTGGTTTGGGCTTTAGTTTGGGCTTTGGTTTGGGCTTTGGTTTGGGCTTTGGTTTGGGCTTTGGTTTGGGCTTTGGTTTGGGCTTTAGTGCGCATCGCGTTGCTGCTACAAGCAAGTCGCAGATGCAAAAACCATTAACCCCGTAGGGGGTCCCCAGTTTTACCCCAAACAAAGTTTGGGGTATGCTACCCCAGCAGACCAACAAAATTTTCCCTACCTTTGCACCGAGACTAAAACACAATGAATAAAAACCAACAAATACTAGTAACAGGCGGCACAGGTCTTCTAGGAAGTTACCTTTTGCGCAAGCTAATCATCGACGGCTACACACGCATCAGGGCACTAAAACGTCCGACCAGTCAACTACACCTAGTCGAAAACATCAAAAATCAAATCGAATGGATAGACTGTGACATTTTGGACGTGATTGGGCTAGAAGATGCCATGCGCGGAGTCAAACTAGTCTATCATTGCGCCGCTATTGTTTCTTTCAAGTCTTCCGACCGACCAAAAATGAAGCACATCAACGTCAATGGAACCGCCAATGTCGTCAATGCCGCTTTAAACGCTAAAATCTCCAAATTCGTCCACGTCTCCTCCATCGCAGCCATCGGGCGCAATCTCAAAAACCCCATCGTTAAAGAAAATCAAAAATGGGAAGACAGCCCCATCAACACAGCTTACGCAAAAACAAAATACCTGGCGGAAAAAGAAGTTTGGCGCGGAATCGCCGAAGGACTCCATGCCGTCATTATCAACCCGTCCATTATCTTAGGTAGTGGTGTTTGGAAATCTGGCTCCACTCAGATTTTTCACGAGATTTGGAAAGGGCTAAAGTTTTTTCCCGAAGGACAAACAGGCTTCGTAGATGTCAGAGACGTCGCCGAACTTATGATCAAAATGATGCAAAGCGACATCCACACAGAGCGATTTATTGCCAATGGTGCCAACCTGCCTTTCAAAGACTTTTTTCAAAAAATCGCGGATTCCACTGAAAAACCCGCTCCGTCCATCCCCGTCAATCCCTTTATTCGCGGCGTCGCCTGGCGGCTAGAATGGCTAAAATCCAAAATTCTTGGATCTTCGCCTATGATTACTAAAGAAACCGCCATGATCTCTGCCAAGTCTTTTGTATTTGACAACTCTAAATCTACACAGACTTTTGACTTCCAATATCGACCTATTGACCAGACCATCAGTGCCATCGGAAATCAACTAATCGAAGCATCAAAAGTTCAATTTAGACCTTTATTGTTAGATTTTGACTAACTTTTAAGTATTTTTGGTATCTATTGCCGTAAAAACACGTTATTTTTGTTGGATTTTCGCATACTTTCTTTATCTTTGCCCATTGAAAATTGACCAAACTTTTGGGTGATTTTTTATTTAAAACAAAATTCTGACCTAAGTAACAACACATGAAATTTAGCCTTACTTCATCCACGAATCGACTACCCAAAACGGTCATTATACCTGTTTGGAAATCAAAAGATTCTAAAGAAATCATCCAACAAATTGCCAAAACTTATGGCACTCCACCCGCTTTCAACGCCGCCAAATGGGCTGGGGAAGACAAAGAAACTTTAACTGTTTTTGCAGGTGAGCGAACTTTGTTTTTAGTCGGTTTAGGCAAGGCGAATAACCAAACCGCCATCACTAGAGCAATCAGAAGCCTAGTCTTTAAAAACAAAAAATCATTCCAGGCTTCCGTTGGGTTGGATTTACACTTTGCGGATGACCAACAAAAATATGATGCCGCTCAGCTTTTAGCAGCATCCGTCAACGGCGCATTACTTGGACGTTACAATAACAACCTTTTCAAAAGCAAAAAACCTAAGAAAACTGGCTTCCTTTCGGCTTCCGCAAAATTGGTCATCTTTTCTAATGCTAAACCTGCTGCCGCAAAAAAAGCCATTGACCAAGCATCCATTCTTTCTGATGCACAAATCAAAATTTTTGACCTAGTCAACAAACCTGCCAACAAAAAAATACCTTCTACATTAGTCGCTCTTGCAAGAAATAATGCAAAAGCTTCGGGATACAAACTAACCGTTTTTAGCGGAAGCGCCGTCGTCAAAAAAGGGTTTCATGCACTCCACGCGGTCGGTCAAGCTAGCCCCAACCCTTCGGCCATGATTGTCATGGACTACAAACCCAAAAAAGCCGCAAAACTAACCGTAGCCCTAGTGGGCAAAGGCGTTACCTTCGACACAGGCGGAGTTTCTCTAAAGCCTAGCCACAACATGCACTTGATGAAAAGTGATATGGGCGGAGCGGCAGCAGTCATCGGAGCGATGGATGTAATAGCCCAACTAAAACTCCCCATCCATGTCGTGGGTGTCGTTGCTTCCGCTGAAAATAACATCGGAAGTACGGCCATAAAACCTGGTGATATCATTGATTCTTTTAGCGGCAAAACCATCGAAGTCTTGAATACCGATGCTGAAGGCCGATTGGTTTTGGCAGATGGATTAGCTTACGCAAATAAAGCGTTTAAGCCCGATGTCATGATTGACTTGGCGACTTTGACGGGTAGTATCGTTCGAGCTATCGGAAAGCCTGCCGCAGGATTGTTTACACAAAATAAAGAACTCTCCGAACAACTAATTAATGCTGGACAGAAATCAGGGGAACGCCTTTGGCCCATGCCGATGTGGGACGAATATTTGGATGAGATGAAATCTGATATTGCAGACATCAAAAACCTGGCTTCTTCTCCCAACGGCGGTGCTATCACTGCCGCAAAATTCTTAGAAGTTTTTACCAATAAACACCCTAAATGGGCGCATTTGGATATCGCTGGTCAAGCACTCAACGATAATGAATTTAGCAACCAAGCCAATGCCACTGCTTTTGGCGTACATCTTTTAGTTGCCTTTGTCAAAAGCCTTGCTTAAACCTACTTTTGTTCTAAATTAACCAAAATGAAGCATCTTCTTCTTTCCATTCTTTTTTTAGCAATGGCCAATACCCTTTTGGCGCAAGCCAATCCTCCAAAAGATTGGTTTCATTTAGACAAACAAACTGACGGCTACATGGGCGTTAGCTCTTACAAAGCATACAAAGAACTCCTGAAAGACAAAAAAGCAAAAACCATTATCGTTGCCGTTTTGGATTCAGGGGTCGATGACAAGCATGAAGACCTAAAGGACATTATGTGGACTAACCCTGGCGAAATCCCCAACAATGGCATCGACGATGACCATAATGGCTATATAGATGATATTCATGGTTGGAATTTTATCGGTGGAAAAGATGGAAAGAATATTGACAAAGAACAGCTAGAAATCACCCGCCTGTATAGTTATTATACCAAAAAATTTAAAGATACCGACCCAAATAGCCTTTCGCGAAAGCAAAAAAAAGAATACAACAGATACTTGCTCATCAAAAAAGACTATGACAAACAATACAAAGGGGTAAAAGATAATTTTGATCGATTTGAAGGCTTGCTGGATGCTTTAACCGCTTTGCAAAAAGCCTATGGGAAGGATGATTTTACCGCAGAAGATATTCCTAATATCAAAGTCAATACCCCATTGGCTGGTCAAATCATTCAAATGCTCCACAAAGGCGGAACGGCCGCTGATTTGCGCAAGCGACTAGAAGGTGCTTATGATTATTATGCCAAAAATGTCAATTATTACTACAATCCTGATTTCAATGCACGAAAAATCGTCGGCGATAATTACACAAACTCCTACGAAAAACATTACGGCAATAACGATTCTAAAGGGCCAGATTCTTCCCATGGCACCCACGTCTCAGGTATCATCGCTGCCAAACGAAATAATGGCATCGGTATGGACGGCATCGCTGACAATGTACAAATTATGTCCGTCCGTGCCGTACCTGACGGAGATGAACGAGACAAAGACGTTGCCAATGGAATCATCTATGCCGTGGACAATGGCGCGAAAATCATCAATATGAGCTTCGGAAAGCCGTATTCTTGGGACAAAAAAGCCGTGGACAAAGCAATGCGATATGCTTCTAGACATGGCGTCTTGTTAGTCCACGCCGCCATGAATGATTCCAAAAATGTAGATAAACTCATCGTTTTTCCCAATGACCACTATCAGAAAAAACGTTGGTTTGGCTCCAAATATGTCAAAACTTGGCTCGATGTCGGAGCCCTTTCGTGGAAAAAAGGAGAAGATGCCATCGCCACTTTTTCCAATTATGGTCAAAATACGGTGGATGTCTTTGCGCCAGGCGTAGCGATTTATTCCACCACGCCCGAAAATACTTATGCGAGCTATAACGGTACTAGCATGGCTACGCCCGTAACTGCTGGAGTCGCCGCTGTGTTGATGGGCTACTACCCCAACCTATCCGCCAAAGATGTAAAAAAAATCATCATGGCTTCGACCATGCCGCTTACGCAAAAAGTAAAAAAGACCGATACGCAAGAACTGGCAAATATGCGTGAATTATGCCGTACTGGGGGCGTGGTGAATTTGTATCGGGCCTTACAGATGGCCGCTAAATACTGAGAAAACGGCCTCCTGCCATTCCCAAAAAGTTAAATTCTAGTTAAAATTTTATATCTGCGATTGTTTCTTTTCATTTTTATATAGTTTTGTTTCAAAACCTATATATCATGAAAAAAACAATACATTTTGCCATTATCCTTACTCTTTTTGCTTCCTGCTCAGATGTTTATAGTGTTTATAAAAGTCCAGGCCATATTGATTGGTATGAAGATGACTTTAGAAACACCAAGACGGTCAAGCTCGAACAAAAATATTTGGCCACTAGCGCACAAACTATTCATGCCATAAATACCACGCTCTCTCTCCAAAAACAGCTTAGTACTTCCAACCAAAAAACAATACTCAAACTCAAACTAAACACCGATTTTTCAGAAACCATCCAGCCCAAATTTTTCTTTCAAGTGGATGATGAGCGCTTTGAGTTCCCCTTTGAAGAAATAAATAACCATCGGTTAAAAAAGGAAAAGTTAGTTGTCGAAACAACGGAAGACGGCTCGTCCACCGAGAAAACCTATGACGAAAGCAAAAATCTGGTAAAAACCACCTTTACACTACCTTTAGAATTACAGCAAAAAATCATCCATGCTAAAAAAATATTGACCATACGATTCTATATTGACGACGTACCCTATAACATCAACTTGCAACTTTCTACAGAGGCTTCCAGAATGACCTATATCCATGATTTTCTGAAAATAAAAACAGAAAATGATTATATTAGACACCGTCAGCAGTTTGCACGATACTATTACGACTATGGCAACCAAAGTTTGTCTAAGCGTCAGGATAGGTTTTGACAAATAATGATTACATGCCATCCATCAGAGCCGACTATGCGTCTCTTCGCAAAAAGTAAGAGATTGTAAGAGATTGATGATCAAGGTGTAAGGCATAGCGAGTCCCGTTGGAATTTGTGAACGCCGAGTAAGGGAAAATTTGAAGACTCTGACAATGATACTCCTTTGGGACGCATACAGCTTCAAATTTTGTCTTAATCAAGGCAGCAAATGGAATCGGGGCAGGCTATGTCGATTCAAGCTTCAGTACATCTACTTGACACCATAAAAGTATAACGATAGTGCGCATTCATGCCGTTGCAGCAGCACCAAAGACCAACAGCGACGAAGGAGCGACCAAAGACCAACAGCGACCAAAGGAGCGCACCAAAGACCAACAGCGACGAAGGAGCGCACTAAAGACCAACAGCGACCAAAGGGAGCGCCCCCTTCCCTATCTCAATCGATCAGCCGAGCGCACCAGCTTCTCATCCTTACCAATCGCCCGATTAGCCAAATACAGAAAAACAAAACTCAAAACAGGTGCTGCTAAGCCTGCCCCCATAGAAGCATGAACCACATCTTTTACCGAATCAAACTCTTGGTAAAAAAAGAATCCAGCAACGGCTAACAATACAATTCCGATAACAATAGCCAAACGTCCTACGTTCATTTGAAGTTTACGATTCTTAAACAAAAAGATGCCGATAATCGGAATTAACCCCAACATCACCGTCAAAATCATCAAAATATCATTATCGTTAATGTCATAAATCCCATCGGCCAACATAGATAAGCCAGCCTGATGCTCCGTCACTCCACTAACCAAGGCAAAGTCCATCGGCTTCAAAAACAATGAAAAACCTGAAAGGCCTGCTAAAGCCAAAAAAACGGTTTGTATTCTTTGTATCATTTTATTTTGTGTTTCTTTCCCACAAAGATAGTACTTTTGTGCCTATTTCCAAGAGCACACAAAAGAGACTTTCTCAAACAGTCACCAACACAAAATGAAACCACACAGAAAAAGAAGCACTAAAAGTTGGATCTCACTAATTTTTTTAGGGCTTTTGTGGGGCAGTTCCTATATTTTTATCAAAAAAGGGCTAGAGTCTTTTAGTGCGATACAAGTAGCATCTATTCGGATTGTAACAACAGGATTAGCCTTTTTACCTATTGCCATTTATCATTTTCGCAAGACCAGCAAGCAATTTCTACCCTACATCGCTGCCGTAGGATTTATTGGCTCCTTCTTTCCAGCATTCTTTTTTGCCTTCGGGCAAACCAAGGTCAGCAGCGCCATGGCAGGTGTACTCAGCTCTCTGACCCCACTTTTCACCCTTATTATTGGTGTTTTCTTTTTCAGGCAATCTGGCGGCTTGCGCAAATTAATAGGTGTCATCCTAGGATTGATGGGCGCCACTTGGCTCATTATCTATGGCAATGGAGACATCAGTGGTGACTGGCGTTATGGGCTTTTCATTATTGCTGCTACTGCTTTTTATGCAACCAGTAGCAACATCATCCACACCAAGCTCAAAAAGCTAAACCCTACGGCGCTCAGTGCCATCTCTTTTACGATCATCGCTATTCCTGCCGCTATTATTTTGAGTCAATCCAACGTCTTAGACATCCTACAAACCACGCCAACTGCCTGGAATTCCCTATATTATCTATTATTTTTGTCCATTTTCGGAACTTTTTTTGCCACTATGGTTTTCTTTAATCTAGTCCAAAAGGAAGGAGCTGTTTTTGCCACTATGGTCGGTTATTTCTTTCCTTTGGTGGCTACCATTTTGGGATATTGGGACGGAGAGACGATTAAGTATGCTCATTTTATTGGCATGGCTTTAATTTTGAGCGGTGTTTATATCCTAAGAAGAGTAGATTAGTCAAGGTGAAGGACAACCAGCAAACCAGTAACAGAAAAACAGTAACTCGACACCCGAACGGCCGTTCGGCTCGACATCCCAAAGCCAAGAGTAACAACCAATAACCAAAAAAAATGAAAAAAGAACTAATACCCAGCAGTTTAATAGAATCCTTAAAAGCCTATTCGCCAACTTTGGTGCAAGCCACTCGTGCAATCATGGCTGAAGGAGTCACCAAATACCCCATTTATGTCGCTGTTTTGGATCATTTCAAGGCAGGAATTCCCATCATCAATGGACAAGACTACGGCAAAACTTGGAATATCAACGCTTCTTCACTCGAAGAGTTTTACGCTAAGAAAATCATGAACAAGGGAGCAGTAGATATTTTCCGCAAGGTCTATAAAGATCCCAAAAAATATTTTTGTATCTTTTTGGTAGATGAAGATGACGCCAAAATGTTGTATATCCCCATTGACAAGCAATTTATGCACCAATAAAAACGCCTTTTTCTTGATTTTTAGGACAAAATTCCTTTTTATCATTGATTTATACCTAACTTGGTATTATTTTTAAGGGGTTTATACTAGAATAAATTCATGAAAAAGAGAAACACTATAGACATACTAATCATTGATGAATCTGCAGCCGATGCACGTCTTTTGCAAATTATGCTAAAAGATGGGAGCTTTGTTGGTAACATTACCAGCTCACCAAATATCCAGTCGGTACTCAACAATCAATTAGAGCAATCTCACCAAATTATCTTGGTAGATATTGGGCTTTTTCCAGAATCTAAGCTCCAGCAACTTTTGCTGCTTACGCAAAAAACAGATGCCTACACCATTGCTATTTCGAGTTCCAACGACAAAAAACTTAACATTGATGCCTTAAAAGCAGGAGCAGACGACTTTATGGTCAAAGGGCGTTTTTCCAGTGAAGAGTTACTCGATAAAATCGAATTCACGCTAATAAAATACCAACATAAAAAACAGCTCCATTGGGCGCAACGCATGAGCCTTTTGGCGCCCTGGTCTTACAACTCTTCCCAAAAACAAGTCGATTTATCCCAGGCTCTTTTTTTTCTTAATAAAGCCCAAGCTTCCTATTTGGCCTTAGAGATTGAGTCTGCTATCAGTGATGCCCTTACGGGAAAAATATGCCAAAAAGAAATCCAATACGTACTTGCAGGTAACGACGATGTCCTTAAGGAAAAGAAATATTACCTAGTTACCATCGAAAATTTTAAAGATAAAGCAATCCCAGCGGTGGTCAAAGGCACCATCCAAGACATTTCCGAAAGGAAAAAAGCCAATGAAAGACTAGAAGAAACTCACCAAAAATACATGGATATTTTTGCCAACTCCAGTGATGGCATTTATCTAAGCACCATCTTGGGACTACCCAAAGAATGTAACAAATCTGGCCTTGAGATTTTTGACATCAAAGACAAAGACATCCCAAACTCCAATCTCCATCACTTTTTTGACAAAAAAAATGGTCACTCCGTACTCATCGATATCGGTCATAAAAAAACAATCAAAAATAGAGAAATTGAAATTATCCGCAAGGATGGCACCATCCGCAATTGCCTGTTATCTGTCGTCTATTTCTCTAACGAATCAGACATGTACACAGGTATTCTGCGTGACATCACCGAACGGAAAATCGCCGAAAAAATAAAACAAACGCGCATTCTTGAGATGGAATCCAACCAACTCAAAGAGCAGTTTATTGCAGCCATCAGCCACGAAATGCGCACTCCCATGAATGCCATCATTGGGCTCAGCAATCTACTCCTAGACACAACACTCAACGATGAGCAACGCGGTTACCTAAAATCTATTCATCATTCGTCCGAACAATTGCTCGGCATCTTGAATGACATTTTGGACATCTCCTCCTTGAAAAATGGGCAAATTGTTTTTGAAAACAAAAACTTCGACATCCATGACCTCCTACAAAACATCGTCCACAATCTCTCCTACAAAACACCTGACAAAGACGTCGTCATTGAGCTATATATTGACCCTGATCTTCCCAAAATACTTAAAGGGGACAAGCTTAGAATCAACCAAATCCTATACAACCTGGCGGGAAATGCCGTCAAATTTACCGACAAAGGCTCCGTAAAAATCAACTGTAATTTGCTCGGACAAAGTGGTGACACCGTACTTGTAAAATTTTCAATTGCAGACACAGGCATCGGCATCCCTAAAGAAAAACATGACGCCATCTTTGAGTCGTTTACTCGTATCAAACACAAAGAACGAATCTTTGAAGGCACAGGGCTTGGGCTCGCCATCTCCAAAAACCTGATCGAACAACAAGGCGGAAAAATTTGGGTTACCAGCAAAATCGGTGTAGGCTCTACTTTCTTCTTTGACCTAGTGCTTGAGATTGGTGACAACATCCAAGTCCAAAACAAAGAAGAAGCAAACAGCAATATCGTCATCGTCAACCCTAAACGCATCATGATTGTTGAAGACAACAAAATGAACCAGCTCGTCGCCCGTAAGCTTTTGGCCAAACGCTGGCCCGAGCTAGACATCATCGTCGCCAACAACGGACAAGAAGCTTTAGATTTAGTGGATGAAGATTTTGACGTCATCCTTATGGACTTATACATGCCCGTAATGGACGGTTATGCTGCCACCAAAGCACTACGACAACACGAAAACCCAAATATCCAAACCTTGCCCATCCTCGCCATGACTGCTGACGCACAAATTCAAGAAGGAGACAAATATTTGCAATACGACCTGGACGGCTTTATTGTCAAACCTTTTGATCCAGGTCTTTTATACGAAAAAATCCTAACACACTTAAACCGCACACATGAAAAACGCTAATTCTACTTCATTTGAGTACATCAACTTGGACTACCTTAACTCCCTAATCGGTGACGATTTAGAAACAAAATCGACCATGCTTTCTATGCTACTTGATGAGATTCCTGAAGAAATCCAAAAAATAAATGATGCGCACCAAGCCATGGACATCCCTACTCTAAAAAATGCCGCGCACAAACTAAAATCAACACTAGCTTTCGTAGCTAACGACAAAATGACGACCGCCAACAAAGCCATCGAACAAATTGCCAAAAACAACCAAGACCTTGATAAATTGCCCGAACTTATCGCCATCATGAATAAACTCCAACCTTTGGTATTGAAAGATGTCCAATTGGCTGTAGATGAGATGGGGATATAACAGTGGAATGGAAAGACGAACGGCCGTTCGTCTAGTCACAGGGTGTACGGGTATACCCCGTCTGGCGGCCGTCTGGCGGGGTCAAATTAGCCTAAACTGCCAAAAAAATAGAAACATGCTCTTTCAAATTTGGGGGTGGGCTACTCAAAAAAAATGGTAACTACTTAAGTATCCCTTATTTTAGGCAGAAAATAGGCATTTTATGGCAAAATTTACGGCTACCTAAACTGCTAAAAAAATAGAATGACAGCAAAAAAAAAACGCATAGAACAACCCGTTCTATGCGTTTTTTCCTGAATAAACCCCTAAAAACTAAGGTCGAGCAATAACCAACCGAGTCGTCAGCTCCTTGCCATTATTCGAGATTCTCACCAAATAACTCCCTTTTTTCAAACTACTCACGTCGATACCGTTAGAAACTTCCGTCACCTGCATCATAGATTGTCCTAAGACATTAAAGACATTCACCGTAGTCTTGCCCGCTAAGCTAGCCGAATTGATATAAAACCTTTCAGAAGTCGGATTAGGATAAATTGTCAAAACATCATTTTCCACCGTTGGCAATCCTGTCACGGCATCCACCAAGTCAATACCCGTGGCTAATACAATCGCAGATACTTGAGCACTATAAGAATTCGCACTCCAACTATCCCCAACAATTTTCTTAGTATCTGGATGAATAATATTGACCGTAGGAAAGCCACCTGGCGCCCAAATATTTAAATCCAATGAAAGCGGACTTTCGTTAACTATCGGATAAGGCACACCTGTAACCCAGTCCCCTTTTGTGTTAGAGCCTGTACCATTCAAATCAGCCAACGTAGTTGACGCATCTCCTTCGTAAAACAACACACGCAATTGATTAGAACCATCAGACCCATGTTTTTCATATAATTCTTTCAAAGCATGACTCTGGTGTAATGTCCAACACGGTGGACACCAAGTGGCCGATACATCCACCACGGCTATCAATCCCTTGTCCAAAATATCTTCATACAACTTTACCGTTTCTCCATTGATATCGACCAATGTAAAATCTGGGGCAACAGCACCTATTTGGGCTTGCAAACCCACCGCCAAAAGCAAAGAATATAAACTTAGTAAGATTTTTTTCATGTTCATTTTTTTTGAGTGATTCATTTTCCTACCACAAGATAGGAAAAAAATAGACAAATACCCACTTCTTGGATGTAAAAAATGGCTAATGACAAACAGCTTGCAAAACCTAGTCAGAAAATCTTGCACTATTCACAACAAAATCAACAATTTTTTTAATTTCATACACAAATTACCTTTTTACAAATCGCCGCACCAAACAAAACAAATAATTACAAATATATCTACATCTTAAAACAATTTGTTTTATATTTGCATCATGTATTTAAACACGCACAGTTTTTTTAGTTTACGATATGGGGTTTTAGCGCCCCAAGATTTGGTGGCTTGCGCCAAAAAGAATGGGGTTAAAGCCTTGACACTCACCGACATCAACAATACTTCCGCGACCTATGAATTTATTCAGGCTTGCGAAAAAGAAGGGATTAAACCAATAGTCGGGATCGAATTCCGCAAGGAGAATCGGCTGCTTTTTATCGGTATTGCCAAAAATCGTCAAGGATTTGCCCAACTCAACAAATTACTGACCGATGCTTCACTGGATGGACAGGCATTGCCTGATGTCGCACCCAAAATGCCCGATACGTTCATCATTTATCCAGATTTGGTCAAACCGATGGCGCTCTTTCGAGAAAATGAATTTATTGGGATTCGACCCGATGCCACCAACCAACTCTTTCGATCTCCCCTACTCCAATATCCTGATAAATTGGTGGTGCTCAATACCGTTACTTTTGGGTCGGCGGATGATACAAGCGATAGCAACGCACAAGCGACCGCATTCCGTATGCACAAATTGCTTCGAGCCATTGACTTGAATACCTTGGTCACCAAGCTACAACCCAAAGATGTGGCGCAACCTACCGAAATATTTAGAGATGAATCCTTTTTTGCGCAAGCCTATCATGCCTATCCATTCATCATCGAAAATACCCAAAAAATTATCGACCAATGTAGCATCTCCATCCCTTCGACACTCGATAATAATCGCCAAACTTTTACTGGCTCTAAAGTCGATGACCATAAACTACTCGCCAAATTGGCTTTTGAAGGAGCCAAAAAACGCTATACGGACGCACCCGAAGAGCAGATTCCACGTGATGCCATCCAGCGTATTGAGAAAGAATTAAAGGTCATTCGGGAGTTGGATTTTGGGGCTTATTTTTTGATTACGTGGGACATTATTCGGTATGCACGGGGTGCAGGCTATCACCATGTGGGACGTGGCAGTGGCGCCAATTCTATTGTGGCGTATTGTTTGGAAATTACCGATGTGGATCCCGTAGATTTAGACTTATATTTTGAGCGTTTTATCAATCCCTATCGGACTTCGCCGCCTGACTTTGATATTGATTTTTCGTGGAGTGAGCGAGATGATGTGGTGGACTATATTTTCAAGCGATATGGGCGAGAACACACCGCTCTCTTGGCGACTTATAGCACCTTCAAAAATCGGTCGATTATTCGAGAACTAGGCAAGGCTTTTGGGCTGCCCAAAGACGAGATTGATGTGATGATTGACTACCCCAATCAGACCGACAAACACCATCCGTATGGCGTACATATTCGACGCTTTGGAAAGATGCTGGAAGGCTTCCCCAATCATCTATCCATTCATGCAGGCGGCATCCTTATCACCGAAAATCCCATCACTGAATTTACGGCTTTGCAGATGATGCCCAAGGGATTTCCGATTACGCATTTTGATATGTATGGTGCAGAAAAAATGGGCTTGCACAAGTTCGATATACTAAGCCAACGGGGACTTGGACACATCAAAAATACCGTAGATTATATTCGCATCAACAAAGGACAATCCATTGATATTCATGATATTAGAAGCATAAAGAAAGATAAAAATGTAGCAACCCAAATGCGCTCTGGGCAGGCGCTTGGTTGCTTCTATGTGGAGTCTCCTGCGATGCGTGGGCTATTGACCAAATTAAAGTGCGACACCTATCTCCAACTGGTTGCCGCCAGCTCCATCATCCGCCCAGGCGTCGCCAAATCGGGCATGATGAAAGCTTACATCGAGCGGCATCATGCGCCCAATAGTTTTGAGTATTTGCACCCCGTTTTTGCGGAGCATCTCGCAGAGACTTATGGCATCATGGTGTATCAGGAAGATGTGATTAAAATTGTCCATTATTTTGCAGGATTGGACTTAAATGAATCCGATGTCTTGCGCCGTATCATGTCGGGCAAAAAACACTCCCGAGACACCTTCGACCGCTTGCGCAAAAAGTATTATGCCAACTGCAAAGAGCGGGGATATCCCAAGGAATTAGCGGATGAAGTCTGGCGACAAATCGAGAGCTTTAGCGGTTATTCATTTAGCAAGGCGCACTCGGCTAGCTATGCGGTGGAATCCATGCAAAGTCTCTATCTCAAGACGCATTTCCCGCTAGAGTTCATGGTCGCAGTCATTAATAATTTTGGGGGCTTTTATCGGACAGAATACTATTTTCATGAAGCCCGAATACACGGTGGTAATATCCATCCACCTTGCGTCAATAACAGCCTTTATTTGACGACGATTTATGACAAAGAGATTTATGTGGGTTTTATTCATGTACAACAATTGGAGCGTCAGCTTGCGCAAAATATTGTCCGAGAGCGACTCCAAAATGGCTCTTACCAAAATCTAGAAGATTTTACCAATCGCATTGATGTTTCGACGACACAATTAGATATTTTGATTCGCATCGGTGCTTTTCGTTTTACGGAAGTAGGCAAATATGAGTTGATGTGGCAAAAAAATGGGGTGCTTCCCGATGGGCATCTATCGGGCACTGGTTTACTTTTTGAGTCCACCGCGGAGACTTTTGAATTGCCCGAGCTAACTCAAGAACCACAAGAGCAGGCATTTGCGGAGATTGAATTATTGGGTTTTCCGCTATGCTCCCCTTTTGACTTATTGGATGCTTCCGCAAAAAAGGTGCAGGCGGCACGTTCTTTTAGGGTGAATGATTTTTCCCAATTTGTCGGGAGATACGTCAAGATATTAGGTTATTATGTGGCGCAAAAGCGACTGCGGACTTCCAAGGGCAAACTCATGAGTTTTGGGACTTGGTATGATGAAGATGGGGTCTTTTTTGATTCCGTTCACTTTTCTCCTTCGTTAAAACGCAGCCCCTTTCGGGGAAAAGGCATTTATTTATTGGAAGGCAAGGTGGCGAATGAGTTTGGCTTTTTGACCTTGGAAGTTGGGCGAATGGAACGGCTGGCGGTTAGTAGGACGGGCTAAAGGCTCATTACATATAGTTTTTGCACAATTATTGCAATGTTATAACAGGAGATATTCGGACAAGCTTCTGCAAAAAGTAAATTGTTTTTTGGGAAAGAAGGACACCATCCCACTCATCCCAGCAAAAAGCGGTTATAACCACAGGTTCTAATCGTTTTAGGGACGGACAATTATAATCTCATGAACAGGATGTGAAGCATCTAGTCGATTGGCTAGGTGCTTTTTTTGTACCTATTCAGTAAGCTGCATTTTGTTTGCGCTCAGTTGAACGATTGAGCGATTGCACAATTTTTTAAAAAAAACTTTTCGGAGTAAGCTCAAGTGTTTTTTATCAATATTAGGCCTAAGTAACAGGGAGTCAACTACTTTGATATATCTTTTGCATGATTATTGTTTGTATTTCTATTGTTATAACAAACACTAAGTAAAATAATAGTTCATACAAACCAAGCATATAGCCCATTCACCTATTCGGAGCTATATGTTTTCAAACCTTTTCACCAGCGCCTGTCAAAATAATTGGATTCAGAAGACAAAGTTATAACAACTGAATCTCCAATTATGATTGGGCGCAAGCCACTAAATAGTAAAAATACAAAATGAAAAAATTACTTTACTTTCTAACCATCTTATTGCTATCTGCCAAGATGCAAGCCCAATGCGGTAGTACCGATATCGGTGGCACCGTCTATCTCGAGCTCCCAGCCAATGGGTCTCAATCAAATACTTATGGCATAAAAGACAGCAATGAACCAGGGATTTCGGCCATTACAGTTAATGTTTATGACAGTCAAGGAATACTGACATCAACGACTACCGATAATTCTGGAGAGTGGAATATCCCAAATCCGTCCTTTCCTGTTAGAGTGGAGTTTTCTTGGAATCAAAGCTGGCTACAGCCTTCCCATGGTGCCCAGAACATGCCTGTTCGATTTATTGCGGCTGCCGATTGCAACGTTAACTTTGGCTTACAGGATCCCAATGATTACTCTTCAACGGCAACCCCAGACTATGTAACCAATTTAAAGGTATCAGGTGACGCAGCTGGTCACACACTAGCTACAATCCAAACCGTAGGCTATAATTACTATGGTTTAAATAGTAATTATAACACATCACAAGGCGTACAAGGCACAGGCCCTATTCCTGTAGATGATGCGCTTATCGCCGAAATCGGTAGCAACTGGAGCAAAACTTTTCAAAAGTCCAAGCAAAGAATGTTTTTACCAGCTGTTTTGTGGCGCCATGCTTCATTTGCGGCTGGCACAGGACTTGGTAATATTTTCGTGATGGATTATTCAGGAGCTTCGGCTCAGGTAACTGGTAATTTTGATTTACAAGGTATAACTCCTATAAACGGTGGTGCAGATATTGATTTAGGATCTGTTTGTAGAGATGCAGCTTGCGCAAACGACAGCGGCAATACAGGAGTCGCAACGGACTACATCATCGACAATAATGCCAAGAACATAGACTTAGATGCTTTTACGAAAGTAGCAAAAGTTGGTTTTGGTGGTATAGACTTCGACAATAATACAGAAAGTATTTGGCTCATAAACCTAAACCAAAAAGGTATCATCAAAATAGACGCTTCGGGCGACCTTGCTTCTATGACCAATACTGTCAGTCAATATTTGATAACATCCATCCCAGGCTTGCCTTCTGTTACAGGTGGAGAACTACGCCCTTGGGCCATTACCATTTATCGTGGTAAAGGCTATTTAGGATTAGTGAATGATGGCATCTCGAGCCAAAACATCAATGACATGAAAGCTTATGTCCTTTCTTTTGATCTAGATAACCCCATGGCTGGCTTTACAACAGAATTAACCATCGATCTTAATTACGACAAAGATGGTGAAGATTGGCATCCTTGGCTAGAAACTTTTACACCTAACTATAATGGATTTTGGCAATATTATACACAGCCTGTACTTTCTGATATTGATTTTGATGAATTGGGTAATATGTATCTTGCCTTCATGGATCGTTTTGGGCTTCAAACTGGGTTTTTCCAATCAACTCCGGTATCTGGTAATACCGAAAATGATGAACACCATAGAACTAAAGGTGAAATACTTAAAGTATGCAATACTTCTGGCACCTTTGAAGTGGAAGGCACAGGATCGTGTCCTACCAACGGTAATGAGTTTTTTGACGACCTATCTGGTGATGCACAGCCCGATGGCTCCAATGGTGCTCTTGCTATCATTCCTGGCTCCAACCAACTTATTCTTCAAATGATGGATCCGCATCCTAGTGGATTAACAGGGGAAGATTATTGGACCAGTCACGGCACAGAAACGCTCAACACTACTACTGGAGCCATCGAAGGGTATTATACGTATGCTTTGGGTGCTGTGCCATACAGTGGCAAAGGATTAGGTATGGGCGACATCGAATTTTTGACTGATCATGCTCCTATTCAGATGTGCAACAGGGTGTGGGAAGATACCGATGCAGATGGTATTCAGGATCCAGGAGAACCAGGCATCCCTAATGTTGAAGTTTCTCTAGTAAAAGACGGGATAGTCGTAGCCACTGCTTCGACAAACGGAAATGGCATGGTCATTTTTTCAAGTGACCCTGTGGCAAGTTCTACTTCTAGTGAAATCTATAATCTGGATCTAGCTAATCAACAAGCATATACTTTTCAAATTCTAAATGCGGAAGGCAGTTCTCAGCAGGCTGCCCTTGCGGGAAAAATCCTTACGCTAAATAATATTGGCGAAGGAACAAACACCGAAAACAATGATAGTGATGCAGCTTTAGACGCCAACAATACCGCTTCTATTGGCATCAATAGCACCGAAGCTCAAGTATTTGGAGCTAATGTCAACGCTATTGATTTTGGGTTTGCCCCGGCGGGTACTCTACCGATTCAGGTCGCTGTTCCTTTGCGGGCTCGAGTAATCAAAGACTATGTCGTATTAGATTGGACAACAGAACAGGAGCTAAACAATCGTGGATTTGATATTCAAAAAAGCCAAGATGGACAAAACTGGACTACTTTAGAATGGATAACCGGACAAGGTACTTCTGATACACGAAAACAATATATTGTCTATGACTATGCTCCTTTTGCGGGTATCAACTACTACCGATATATTCAAGCTGACTTTGATGAAAAGAAAACTACTTCGCACACGGTCTCGGCTTTTATTGAAAATACGAATACTGTAAATTACTTATACCCTAACCCTAGTAAGGATATTGTTTATATTCAACGTACTCAAGAACAAGATGAGCCTTTGAATTATGCAATCTTCAATATACTTGGGGAGCAGGTTAGCAGCGGTGTGGCTTCCAATAATCAGATTAATCTTAGCAATCTATCTAAAGGGATGTACATCATCAAATTATCCAACGAAAAAGGCTTAATTGGTACTTTTAGACAGATGCACCGTACCAACTAAATAGACCGCTTTGGAACAAATAATTATAATCACATGAACAGGATGGAAGGCATCTAGTCAATTGGCTAGGTGCTTTTTTTATTGTATCTGTTAGGTACTTTTTAGTCAAACATATCATCATCTAACAAATCGGAGTCATTCCCCGCTCTTTTTGGCTTACGTGCTATAAAATAAGCAATCAATCCTAATACCCCAAGCAATAAAGACCGTCCAAAGCATTTGGTTCATACCACGACCCTGCGAATCTGTGTGTACAAAATAAGCCATTATGGCACCAATTATTAAAGCAACTAGTGATAACATAAAAAAGAGTTTTCTTTGTAAGCAGTCACCTAAACAAATAGGCAAGTTGTATCCTAAGACCAAAGATATAAAACAATTTCGTCTTTACAAAAAAAGCTTGATAGGAGGAAGTCTATCAAGCTTTTTTGTAAGCAGAACTAGCTTTTTCTTGATTTTGGCGGGCTAAAGCACATCTTACTGACGGGCTAAAGCCCGTTTTACTAGCGGTTTTAACGGGACAAAGCCCGTTTTACTAGAACTTCATCCTTACAAACTTACCATTGCGCTTATATACGATATAAGGTCTTCTAAAGCCAATTTTAAGGGCTTTATTGCGGGCGTCGATGGCTTCTTCTAGCGTATCAAAACCAGTAACATACATCGTAGTGTATTTGTTATTTTTGGTATTGACAATCTTTCCTAAAGGCTCCACCTTAGCTCTAGGGAAGTATTTAACATTTTTGTAGGCGGCTAATTGAACATAATATTGTCTTTTTGCCTTTTTGGTTGTTTTTTTCTTAGTTGGTGCTTTTTTCTTAACGGGCGCCTTTTTGGTTACCACTTTTTTCTTAGGCGTGATTTTAGGTGCTTTTACTTCCTTTACGGCAGGGACTGATTTTTCGGTCATTTTATTGACAATCAATGACTTGTCCGCTTTGGTCGGCTCCAAATACTCCTTCGTAATAAAAGCTTGTTTAAATCCAGATTTCTTAATTTTCTTTAGATGCTTGGAAGCTTCTTCTTTAGAATTATAGACACCGACACGAATTTTGATGTGCTTTCCAGAAGGGCGCGAATATACATTACCTTCCGAAAAAAGGTTTTTGTACTCGGACATATTAATGGACTTGCCATCAATTTCGTAGGCAGCTACTTGCACTGCGTATTTTTGCGTAAGCTTAGACTTGGCTTTATCGGAAGCTTCTTTAGCCGCCAGCTTCTTGATTTCTTCTTTAGCTTCTAGAGCAGCTTTTTCGGCAGCGATTTTGGCTTTTTCGGCTTTAAGGGCAGCTTCTTTTATTTCGGCTAAAGCTTTGGCGTCTGCTTTTGCTTTGGCATCTGCTTTTGCTTTGTCTTTTATTTCAGTTTTGGATTTAGTGTCCTTAGTATTTAATATACTAGAAGCCACATCTGCACCACTTTTCGTAGTAGTATTTGCTGTTTTGCTAGGTCCTTTTACGGCAAAAGCGACATCAGAATAGGCATTCACCATAGCTTGGATACCCAAAATCGTCCGATTTTTTCCATCACCAGTTTTGACATTTTTGGTTACATCCGAAAATCCCGCTTTGGAATAAACAATCGTGTAGGATTCTTTGCTTTTTAGCGGAAGCGTAAACTCCCCTACATTGTTAGTAAAAGTCTTAAAAGCATCTCCCTTAGAAGGAATCGCCGTAACTAATACTTGCTCCATACCCGCATTATCGTCATTATTCACCACTTTTCCGATGAACTCTTCATCGGATTGTACTAACTTCACGATAAAGGTTTTAGCATCCATCTTACCAGAAGAAGCCACTTTTAGTTTTTGAGATTTATAACCAGGTTTTCTGATGGTCGCATCACAATTTAATCCTGCTAGGGCTTGAAAAACAGATTTTCCTTTAGCATTGGTCTTTAGCTGCCCTTCGCCACATTCTGAAAAGTCAATCGTTGCGCCATTAAGTGGGTTATTGTCAGAAGCATTGAGTACGACAATCTCTATTTTGTCGCTTACTTTCGTAATCTTATAAATATCATCACCAGACTTCACGCCACGACGGTTAGACGTAAAATAACCGATATTTTTTGAGTTATCAAAAATAAACCCATAATCATCATAGGAAGAGTTGACACCTGTACCTAAGTGAAAGACTTTTAACCAGTCATCATCCGTCCCCATACTGCCTTGTTCGGCACGATACAAGTCAAAACCACCTAAACCTGGCAGCCAGTTGGAGCTAAAAAACAGATTATGGCCTTCGAAGAAAGGGGTAATTTCATCACCAGGCGTATTGATGGGTGCGCCCAAGTTGGTAGGTGTTGTCCACTTATCATTAATAAAGTGACTTACGTAAATGTCATATCCCCCTTGCCCACCAGGGCGATTAGAAGAAAAGTAAAGCGTCTTGCCATCAGGTGAAAAGCTAGGAAATCCCGAGCTAGACTCTGCATGATTGATAGACATCGCTTTAGCATGTCCCCAGCTTCCGGAGACTAAATAATTAGCTGCTAAAAGCGCCATCTCTCCTGTTAGGTTAGACTCTAGTGTATGACCATTGATGAATTGATTCTTAGTAATGACTACTTGCTTGTTCGTATTACCGCTATAAGCGACAGGCCCTTCATTATAGTTAAAAGCCAAATCGTTGGTCAACAACTTAGGTTTTTGCAGGTATCCTTTCTTATCTTTTGCGGTGATAAAAAGTTGATTGTAAGATTTACCTTCCCAGTTTTTACCCGCTTTCGTGTTAAATTTTCGTTTGATATCGGTACGAGCGGAAGAATAGACTACTTTATTGCCAAGGAATGTCGGTCCAAAGTCCGCCTTATTGGTATTCAAATACTCCCATTTTACGTGATAAAAAGGCGGCAAAGTGGCCGTTTCGGCAGCAAGGCGAGCATAGTCAGCATAATGTTGTCCGACTTTAGCATCGATTTTTGCGTAAGCTTTAAAGATTTTTTCTGCATTAGAATAGTCCCCACTACGCATATAAGCCTTACCATAGCGCAAGATTGCGGTTGGATCGACATCAGGCATATTGATGGCTTTTTTGTACCAAGCCAAAGCCTGTTTCATGTCATTGGTATAATAGTAACAGTCAGCCAAGTGTGCGGTAGCCGCTACATTATTGGCATCATCCGCTAATATTTTTCGATAAGAAGTCTCGGCTTGTTGATAAGCTTTGAGTTCAAACTGTTTGTCTGCTTTTTCAAGAAGAGATTGTCCAAAGCTGATGCTAGCAAAACCAAGGACAAAAAGGGTGGCGATTATTTTTCTCATTGAGTTAGTTTGTTCGTTTACAATTAATTGAATATTAAAATCAATACTCAAATCTGCACAAAAACGAATATCAGTACAAAGTAATTACAATTTTAGCTAAATTGTGTAAAAAAAAGCTTTTTTTTTTATTTCTAGCAGAAATTACGTCAAATTTTGAGCATTTTTGGGTATTTCGCATCCACTTTGTCCAAAAAATACTACTTTTGAGTTTAATCTATTTTGTCGCATTCTCAAAAACGAAATCAATGAGATTTTTCTTATTTACGTTGGCTATTCTATTTATGGCCCCCGCTTTTGCTCAAGAAACTAATTATCTACCCAACCAAGTCCTTGTGCGGTTTGAACCCAATACCGATGTGGATGTATTTTGGCAGAGATTGGATATGTCCACTAAGCGTCCAATGCCTTTGAAGGCTAAACGCTTAATCGCTCCCTACATGAATATTTGGAAAATCACCTACGGCGGAGATATTTCCGCAAGGGAAGTCAGCAATTTACTTTTGCGCAAGCGAGAAGTGGCGGTCGCTCAAGTCAACCATAGGGTCTATAGCAGGACGACACCCAATGACCCGCTATTTGGGACTCAATGGCAGTGGCAAAACATTGCGGCAGAACAAGCTTGGGATGTAACTACTGGGGGTATTACCGCAAATGGAGATACGATTGTGGTGGCGATTATTGATGATGGCACACAACTAGACCATCCTGATTTACAAGCCAATATCTGGCACAATTACGCCGAAATCCCCGACAATGGTATCGATGACGATGGCAATGGATACGTGGATGACTTCAATGGATGGAATACCATTAATGGTAATAATGATGTCAATAATGGTGGTCACGGTATTTCTGTTGCTGGTATGATTGGTGCCACAGGCAATGATGGCAATCAGGGCGTAGGAGCCAACTGGCATGTTAAGTTAATGACTATTGTTGGGGGTACCGCTCAAGAAGCAGAAGTCATTGAATCTTACTCTTATGCCCTTGCCTTTCGGAAAAAATACAACGAAACCAACGGCGCAGAAGGGGCTTTTGTGGTCGCCACTAACTCTTCGTGGGGCATTGACCAGGGACAGCCCGATGATGCGCCATTATGGTGTGCTTTTTATGATTCTTTGGGCGTCAATGGTATTTTGAGCTGTGGCGCAACTGCCAATGCCGCTTGGGATGTAGATATAGAAGGAGATTTACCAACGGCCTGCCCTAGTGAATATATGGTGGCGGTGACCGCTACGGACAATAATGACTCTCGTAATTTCTCCGCTTGGGGACTCAACACGATTGATGTAGGGGCGCCTGGGGACAATATATATACTACAGAAAGTGGGGGCGGCTATGGATTTACAAGTGGGACTTCTTTTGCTAGTCCTTTGACAGCTGGGGTCATTGCGTTACTTTACTCCGCTCCTTGTCCAGATATTGCGTCTTTGTCTCTTACGTCACCAGATGTGGCGGCTTTGTTGGTTAGAGACTATCTTTTTAATGGAGTTGATCAAACCGATCAATTGGTCGCTGAAATTAAGACAGGCGGTCGGATTAATGCGCACAAAAGCATGCAGTTATTGATGGGTGGATGTGGAGCTTGTACCCCACCTTTTTCTATTCAAGCCAATGACATCACGGATGTTTCGGCTTCGTTATCTTTTACAGCACTCAACGATAGCGCACATATTTATTTTCGACCAGCTGGTACAACCGATTGGGATACCATCCTATTTGCATCTACCCCATACCCTTTTACAGGATTAGAAGCTTGCACAGAATATGAAGTTGCCATGCACACGGTATGTGCTGATTCCTTGAGTGATTTGAGTCCGATATACACGTTTAAGACGGATGGATGCTGTGAGTTACCGGCTAATTTTCATATCGCTAACATCACGAACAATAGTACCACTTTTGCTTGGGATTATGTCCTTGCGGCAACATCTTTTGATGTCACCTATGCACCCGACCCTTTTACTACAGGGTCAACTGTATCTACTTCTGACACAACGATTACCATTGACAATCTAACTGATTGTACCGCTTATCAAGCAAAAATACGTACCAACTGTGCCAATTCCGTAGTGATTGACTATGGTAATCCGGTAGATTTCAAGACTAGCGGCTGTGGAGCATGTACAGATTTAAGCTATTGCGAAAGCAGCGGCGACGACAATACTTCCGAGTATATCGACAGCGTGGAGATAGTCGGTATTTTTGTCAACGCTTCTGGATCAGAAACGGATGGTTATGGTTTTTATGACAACATGAACATCAACCTATTGCCCGTACAGCCATATGAGCTAATTATCACGCCAGGATATAGTGGGTTTGCATATAGTGAACATGTCAAAGTCTGGATTGATTTTAACCAAAATGGTCTTTTTGAAGGTGACGAAGTCATTGTTAATCCTGATTTTTCGATTAGTGAAGCCACTAGTTTTAACTTTTCCGTTCCTGTCACAGCTGCCCCTGGGCTTACGAGGATGCGTGTTCGATTGGATTTTGATGTGATTACAGATTCCTGCGGTACCTTCACCTACGGAGAAGTTGAAGATTACTGTGTAAATATTCTTGGCAATGATGCCTGTATTGCTCCATTCCAAGTTGGTGTATCTGATGTCTTGGATATTTCTGCTACACTCCACTTCACCACTTTAAACGATGCTTCCGCAAATATCTATTATCGTCCTGTGGGCACTACTGTTTGGGATACGGTATTGGATGTCAGTAGCCCTTACATGATGACAGACTTAGCCGCCTGCTCCAATTATGAAGTGGTTTTAGAGACCAATTGTGCCGATTCATTAAGCACATTGAGTCCGAGCTTTATCTTTAAAACAGATGGCTGTTGTATGCTTCCTGATAGTTTTGCGGTCTCCAATATTATGGATAATGGTGCTTTACTAACTTGGGAAGGTGTCCTTGCGGCAAATTCCTTTGACATCATCTACGCTAAAGAGCCTTTTACCACTTGGGATACCATTACCACATCTAGCCTTTCCACTCCCCTAATTGGCTTAACAAAATGCACCAAATATCAAGCAAAAATTCGCACCAATTGCAGTGGAAATACTTTAAGTTTTAGTAGTCCGATAGACTTCAAGACAACTGGTTGTGGGGCTTGCCTAGACTTAAATTATTGCGCAAGCAATGGTGGTTCTACTGATGAATGGATTGACTCTGTCTCGGTTGAAACTGTTTTTGACAATCCAACAGGGGCAAGTACAGGATATGAATTTTATTCGGATTTGGGTATTAATTTCACGCAAGACAATACTTACGAGATGACCATTACCCCTGGTTATTCAGGGACTATCTATGGTGAATATCTCAAAGCATGGATTGATTTTAACCAAAATGGCACATTTGATGATGATGAAGTCATTTTTGACACTCCAGACAAGGTTAGTGCTGCGACAACCCAACCTTTCACCGTTCCTGTGGATGCCACTCCTGGTCTTACTCGTATGAGAGTCATCTTAAACTATAGTTTTATCGAGAATACTTGTGGAGAATTCACTTATGGAGAAGTCGAAGATTACTGCGTGACCATCAAGGAAGCTGGATATTGTCTTGGGCCTGACAGCTTGTTTGTGGATGATATTCAATATTATTCTGCCAATATGAATTGGGCGGTCGTCGATAGTAGTATTAGCTACATCGTCAAACATCGTAAAGTCGGTGGGACTTGGGAAGCAGCTACCACTACTGGTAATAATTACCAACTCACCAACTTAGATGAATGCACAGAGTATGAAGCACAAGTACGGGCAGTCTGTGCCAATGGCTTAGGTAAAAAAACCTTTAATCTATTTAAGACGCAGTGCCTTACAGGACTTCAAGCTCCTTTCGGAAAAAATGCTTTTACGGTTCAGCCTAACCCTTTCTCTGATGAGTTTGAAGTGGTGATTCATGGCTTTGCAGCCAAAAACATTCATGTTCGCTTATTTGATATTCTTGGAAAAGAGATGAAAATAAAAGCAATAAGTAATCAGGACAAATTGGTGATTACGCCTAGTAGCCAGATGGCGGCAGGTATCTACATGCTACAATTGAGAACTAGTGACAATACGGGCACTATTCGGGTGATAAAGGAATAGTCCTTGCATCGCTCCCACTTTTGGAGACGGCGGCTTACTACAAAAAACAGCGAAAGGAATTGTTATTCCTTTCGCTGTTTTTTTTTACTAAATGACCCAATCGATTTTACCTTAAATTTTCCCCCTTTACCCGTTACTCTTCACCTTAAAATACCGCATCAAGCCCCACACACTCATCCAAGGCGGATTCGCTTTTAGGTACCTTTGAATGTCTTCTTCAGACACTTTTGCTTCTTCCATTTCTTCAATAGAAAAAGTCTGAAATAAAGGGACTACTTCTTCCGTAGGCGTTCCTTTTTGGAAGTAAGGATAGATCCAAGCCGCCCATTTATCCAATCTTGCTTCTAGCTCTGCCAAATGGGCTTCCACCGAATCCACCCGCCCAAAATGGGTCAGATAAATGGATTTCGGCTTGAGTTTATTTATTATTTCGATAGATGCTTTCCAATCTTCGATATGGATATCGGGGGGCGGACAAGGGGGGGCAACTAGATTATCGCCGATTTTTACACCACCTACATCCCCAGTAAAAATATCTCCTTCATGCTGCCAAGCGATATGATGCACCGCATGCCCTGGCGTGTACCATGGTGTAAAATTCAGACCGCCAATCTTCAAATCCTTCGCATCATCCATCGCATGAAGCAATGAATCATCAATCGCTTGCATATCGCCCCAAAGATACTCCATCTCATCTTGGTAGATTCTTTTGGCGGAAGCCCACAATCGCTCTGGATTAGCCAAATGCTTATATCCTTTCGGATGAACATAAACCTGCGCCCCATTTTTTGCGAAAGCCCATGCCGCTCCTGCATGATCCAAATGTATATGAGTCAAAAGCACATGGCGAACATCTTCGGGCTTAGCCCCCATATCATTTAGGACTTGCGTCAAATGTCCATAGGTCGAATAAGGTCCGGATTCCACCAAAACCAAACCATCATTAGACTCCAATAAAAAAGAAGCAATAGTATCGGAGTAGTCCAAAAAATTAAGGTCAATTATTTTCATGTTTTGCTCATTTTAGGTGTTGATTGTCCAATATCCCCTTCTCCCGTTCCATCTGTCACCTTTTCTTTCAACTCACAATGTACGGTTATAAAGCCAAAAAAGAAGAAAAATGTGACAAATAATTTGTATCTTGAGCCCACAAACCTAAGTAATTTATGGCCAATTTCCAATTTGACGAAAACAACCCCAAAGTCCTAAGTCTCCTAAAGAAGCTAAATTCTCACTTCAAAATGAAGCTATATCTTTGGACAAAACTCCCGATGGCAGCCTTTAGCGGAATGCGTGTAGGCAAAGTCACTCCACATTTTGCGGAAGTGGTGCTCCCTTATAGATGGCGGTCGCAAAACCCTTTTAGATCCATTTATTTTGCGGCACAATGTGCTGCGGCAGAATTATCGACGGGTTTATTGGTTTTAGCAGCTAAAGCTTCTGCCCCACCTTTGTCTATGTTGGTGGTACAATTTGAGTCAACATTTAGTAAAAAAGCAAACCAAACACTTACTTTTAGGTGCGAACAAGGCCCAGAATTTATTGAAGCCATCGAAAAAGCTGCCAATACTGGTGAAGGGGTCACCTTTGTCGCTACAACCAAAGGAATTTTGCCTTCAGGCGAAATCGCTTCCGAGATGAAAGTGACATGGTCTTTTAAGCTAAAATCCTAGTATTAACATTTTATTGCTTGTATCTTATAAAGATTGCTGGTAGCTTTGCACCGTCAAACATAGATGGTATAGCTTTATCTTTACATGCATTTTATACCATCTTCATTTTATTTTATGGTCAACTTTGACCATTTCACACAAAAACTAATTGCGATGTTTAAGAATTTGCTAAAATTTGCCTTCCTTTTTATGATTGGCACAGCTGTTTTCACTACTGGATGTACCAAAGATGATCCTCTACAAGAGCCAGAGCCTGTAAAGAATCCTCCTACCATAAAACTTACTGGGACTTCTGGATTACAATTGGCAGATACAATGTTAATCCAAGATGCGTCTGTTTACCAAGTATTTGACATGGTTACTGCCAAAGGAACTGGTGACCTAAGCTTATTTACCTACTACCTTGACGGTACAAAGGTGGATTTCACGGACACTACAGCATTTAAAATTAATGGTAGTGGTGCTTCTTCAAACCCTATTTCAATCCTTGATGCAGCTGAAAAAGCTGGGTTTACTTGGGAAATATGGGTGAACTCACCAGATGATTTTTCCCCACATAACTATCAATTTGTTATTGAAGATGAGAATGGATTAAAAGATACAACTAGCCTAGTTATTCAATTGGAGCAACCTACATCTGACCTAGATTTCAACTCTTCTGGGCATAAATTTTTCAACAATGCAAGTCCTCATGATGGAGGAATCAGTCTATTAACGGGAGAATCCCAATCTGCGAATACTGCAAAACCTGACCAACCACACATTTACGACCGTGGTGGTGACTGGGACAATAAGATCTCTCCTGCCACATCTGCCATGTCTCCTGACTATACAACTGTACTAAAATCAACATCGGGAGTTGACTTTGATTCCGCATCTTTTAAAGCAGACATCCAAAATATCTTTGATGCTGGCACAGAAATTCCTCAAGGCACTAAATCAGATTCTTTTGGAGAAGGTGCTGTTTTTGTAGCTAAAGTTACTGATACCAATAGTGATACTTATGTATTGTTTAGATTTGACACAATCCATAATGAAGCGGGTATAAATAATGATTACTACGAAATTTCTATTAAGCACTAAACTTATATAGGTATTGCACCTTTTTATTATGTTTTAGGTAAGAAACAAAAGAAGCTACCTATATCATTAGGTAGCTTCTTTATTCTTCGAAGTATTTAATTTCATCTTTCTCTATTACTCAAGTTTCGGTACAGCGGTTTAACGGCAAAATGGTATAACGATAACGTATATCCTTATCGCCGGTGGTGGTCTAAGGTAAAAGGCTAAGGGGGCTAAGGGTCAAGGGCTTAAAAAATCTTGCCCTTGATTTTTTTCTACAATGAGCTTCAATCCACGGTAAGGCATCGTTATAACAATGGTTAGCTTAAATCACTACAAAAGGTTATATCACAATAACGACGGGCTTTTAAGAGTGCCGAAAGTTGAGTAAATAATTTATTCCACAGGACTCTGCTCAAGTACCAGATGCCAATGGTACAATGACGACTGTACTCTTCAAGATTACAACTGTCACTGTTACTCCAAGTGATAATAATGATTTTTATACTGTATCTATTAAGTACTAAAACTTAGCAGAAATTAATAAAAGCCCCGATGGTCTCGTACTATCGGGGCTTTTTAGTATGTTTGCACAAAATAATGATATGCCCTATTCTTGGATACTCTTTGATGCCGACAATACCCTACTCGACTTTACAAGTGCTTCTAAAAAAGCTTTCGCGCAAGCAGTCACCAAACTCAAAATACCCAATCGCCCCAATTTATTTAGCCGATACAAAAAGGCCAATCACCTAGTTTGGACCGCATTTGAAAATGGGCAGATTGATGCCATCACCTTGCGAAAAAAGCGTTTTGAGCTCTTCTTAGAAGACATTGAAGTGGACAGAGACCCTGTACTTTTCAATCAGCTATATTTGGACAACTTGGTGGAGCATTCTGAATTGCTGCCCGGTGCCCGACAGCTACTTGACCATTTGCATGGAAAAATAAAACTTGGACTCATCACTAATGGACTAAAGGAAGTACAAAGACCTAGGTTGACACATACTCGAACAGATCATTACTTTGATGTCATCGTCGTCTCTGATGAAATTGGTCTAGCCAAGCCTGACGCAGCCTATTTTGACTATGTTTTTAAGGAGATGGGGCTTCCGCCAAAAAAGAAGGTACTCATTGTGGGAGACAATCTACATTCTGACATCAAAGGCGGTGTAAACTATGGAGTAGATACTTGTTGGTACAATCCAGACGGCCAACCAAATGAAAGCGGCATCACTCCTACACATCATGCTCAAAATTTTGATCAGATGCTGGAGATTATTAACGGATGTAAAGCTGTGTGATTGCTGTAGAGCCGAACGGCTCTACTTGCATCCTATAACGTGATTGCTGTACAGCCGAACGGCTGTTCGGCTGTACACGTATTCTGTAACGTGATTGCTCGACAGACGAACGGCCGTTCGGCTCTACGTGCATTCTGTAACGTGATTGCTAAACAGACGAACGGCCCTTCGGCTCTACGCGCATTCTGTAACGTGATTGCTCGACAGACGAACGGCTGTTCGTCTCTACGCTTCGCTCCACTCGTACCCCACAATATTCCGTTCTTTGGAACTAAACTCTATGCCGATGAGATAGACATTATCGTAATTCTGGTATTTTTCGTAATAGCGTTTTTCTTTGATTTGCTTTAGGGCGTTTTGGGTAGCTTTTTCCGAGAGTTTGAACTCAAAAATAAATACCTTGTCTTCATAAATCATCGTAAAATCTATCCGCCCAAGATTCGTAATGTCTTCAGGAATGACCGTCATACCCAAACTTGCGAGATACGCATAGATGACACTTGCGTAATAACCTTCGTACTCGGGGAGTTTGTTGTTGGTGAAGTTGCTGTACG
>CAMZKG010000287.1 GCA_947311105.1 uncultured Saprospiraceae bacterium | reverse complement strand
TTGGTGATGATATCGTATGCGATTTCTGTTTTGTCCACATAGACAAAATCTTCCAAAATAATATCTCGAAATGTCTGTATCCCAATGGGCAGCTTCTTCATTATTGGCGCTATTTAGCTGCAAAGATACGAAAAATTCAGCATATAGAAAAAACCGATTGCTAAACAGCCGAACGGCTGTTCGGCTCTACTTGTATCCTGTAACCCGATTGTTAAACAGCCGAATTCATCCCTTATTCAGCAATAAAAGGACTTCACAAATAAATGTCAACTAATTTTGCATTGTAAGGTACAATAAATCCATAGCCACCTTGAACAAAACCTTCAGTCAATATTGGCTCAGTATATCCCACAAGAAGATCACCAATTCCTTGAAAAATATTCCTATACTTTTCATCTACTACAGAAATACGATACTGAACTTTCTTTAAATCAATAAAATCACCTGTATCCCAATCTCTAGTTTTCTTATAGATTTTCATACTTATTGTTGGATTTGAATTCTGCAAACAAGAAGAATGGGCAAAAAACAATGGTTGTACCCAGCTAGATGGACAAGGAGTATATTCGTTAGAAGGATTATTTTGACCATCAATAAACCGATGTACTCCAGTACCATCAAACCCATCTACTTGAAACAAGTAATAAGTATCCAAATAATAATCAAATTCGAGAGTAATACCCCATGTATAGGATGAGCGTTCTATTGCTGTCGCCACTATCTCAGAAGGCATTGACTTAGGAATTTCGATGGTGGTTGTAACAGGCTCAAACCCATCACAGAGCACTTTAACGACATAAGTCTTAGTTGCTTCAATATTTACATGCTTTGAGAACTTATAATTTCCTAAACTATCCACGCGAACTAAGGTATCAAGGACTTCGCCATTAGGCTTTTGCAAAATAGGTATTGCCTCATTCAAAAAGACATTGTCCAAAGATAAGTCTTGCCCAGCTGGAGCAGATTGGCTGATATTAAGCTGAGCTCGCTGTGGAGAAATAAAACCATATAGTACAATCCTAGGCACGGAATCAGACGGCAACTCAATTGAAGGCTGTTTACAGCCCCAAAACAAAAACAATATTAAAGTCCAAAGAAATATCCTATTCATAATCAAAATTTTATTCGGTAATTAATAGAAGGAATAAAGTTTAAAAAAGATTTCTCTTTCAGGATTACTCTTACTGTATTATTATCCGTATTCTCCTGAAATTCAAGCTCATACGCAAAAGCATTTCGATGTAGATAAGCATTATACACACCAAAAGTCCAAGATGCTTTTCGCCCTTTTCTATTGGAGTATTCCTTTTTAAAACTAATATCCAACCGATGATAGTCTCTAGTTCTACTCGCATTTATACTCCTAAATACCACATTATATTGGGGGCGCAAAAAGACAGTGGGATTAACTGGCACTTTATACACGGCAGACGGCAGAGTCAAAGGCCTGCCTGTAGAATACACAAACGTCCCTGCAAAAGTCCATTTTTCAGAATATTTATATGCTGCGGTCAGCTCAATATCATGCCTTCTATCATAATTAGCACTAAACCACTCCCCGTGATTGGTCTGTGCATACCTTCTTAGACTTTGCGCAAGCGTATAACCCACCCAACCAGTTAGACGTCCTGAACTCCGACTAAAAAACAACTCCACTCCTTTTGCTCTGCCATCCCCATTGCCTAATACCTGATGTTGCCAATTTAGATCATCTGAAAAGACATAAGCTGCTCCTGGTTTGTAGCGAACTAAATTGCTCATTTTTTTATCAAAAATTTCAATACTAGCCATTGCGTCTAAAGCAGGTATCTTTTGAGTATATCCTACACTCCATTGTTTTGATTTTGATGGAGGCACATCCTCCGTACCAGGCAACCATATTTCGTTTGGGGAAGCACTTCCCACGGTACTTAACAAATGAAAGGGCTGATGCATTTCATCGTATGCTACCTTTACATTCGATTCATTACTAATTTTCCAAGAAATACTTGCTCGAAAATCAGTATCAAAAAAACTAAATCGCTCATTTTTATATAACATTGATCGGAGTCCAGCATAAACATCAACCTTTTTGCCAAGACGTAGTTCATGCCCTAGATACCCTACATAATCTAATGATTGTATGCTTACCTTATCTTTATTTGAGTCAATAATGTTTCCACCTGAGTCCAAGGCGTTTCTTTCATAGTTGACTGGGGTAAATTCTTTTCGACTTAATTCAACACCAAATTGAAGCCTATAACCTGACAATACATCCCAACGCCCCTTTAATTTAGCACTGGTATCATGAATTTGAGATTTTGAAAAATTTGACAATATATTAGTTTTTTTTCTAATCTCTTTAGATGAATTCCCATAATCATACTGATTGTAATAAACTCCAGCATCAACAAACAGACTGTTTGCTAATTGGTTAAAATATCGAATACTAACGACCTGATTGCCCCATTTTATTTTTTTTATTGTTGTATAATCAGTATCATCTCTAAGACGGTCTTGCCCTCTAAAATAGCTCACGAATAAGGATTGCCTATCAGATATTTTATACTTTAATTTCGCGTTAACATCGTATACAAAATAAGACATTGCATCATCCGAAGCAAGACTAAGCCCAGATAACAACCAGCCAAAGTTAAAAGTGCGCCCAGCCAGCATATAAGAAAGTTTATCTTCAAGAATTGGACCTTCTGTCAATAGGCTATTATTGACTATTCCTATCGACAAATCCGTATTTGTATGACGCATGTTACCATCCTTCATCGTCACATCTAATACAGAAGCTAAACGCCCTCCATACTGAACTGGAAAGCCACCCTTGTATAATTCGACATGCTTTACCGCTTCTGGATTAAAAGAAGACATAAAACCAAATAAATGACTCGAATTATATACTGGCGTACCATCCAGCATAATCAAGTTGTGGCTCAAGTTACCCCCTCGTACGGACATAGATGAGCTGCCTTCAACACCACCAGAAACACCCGGCAACAACGTCAATGATTTAACAATATCAACATCCCCTCCTAATGAAGGTAGATTTTTCATCAATTCGATAGAAGGAGAAAAACGACCTATTTCCCTTTGGGGAGATTGGCTATTTGCTTTGACAACAACCTCCGTCAACTCAATGGGGACTAGTTCAAATGTACACCCTTTTCCCGAAAGGGTACAAGAGATAGATTCATATCCTATATAACTAGCAAACAACACCTTATACACAGAGTCTATCTTAATAGTATATCGACCATACGCATCTGTTATCGTTCCATATCTAAAATCTTCCGTATAAACATTAGCACCAACAATGGGCTCATTGGAGTGAACATCCACGACCTGCCCACTAACAGACCTTGAATCTTGTCCATAAGAGAACGGTAATATAAAAAAGGAAACGACTATAAAAATTAAAAAAGTATTCAGTTGCATATCTAGGTAATTTATTTAATCAAAGTCAATATGACACCCTGCATCACCATAACAATCGTGGTAAGAGTGATTTGATACAAACTCTAAACGCCAATTGGGACCTGTAAGTGGGTGCATATACGCTACAGTATGAGTGATGGATTTAACATTATACTCATGCTTATTGACAGAGTAGGGTAACGGGAATGGTATTCCATCTTCTATCGTATTAAATACTCCTGAACCATTAATGACCAATTCACGGTGCCTTATTTTATACCAAATTCCAGCGAATCTTTTTTGACAATATGTTTGCATAATTAGCTCATCAAAAGCCCATGCATGTATTTCTCGCACTTTGCCAACTACTCTTCTTCGATTGCTCCAAAAAAACTTATTAGTACAAACTGCCTGAAATGATCTATCGTTTACACCTAAATACGTCTCATCGCATATAACTGGATAAGCAACTAACGATAATAAATCAGAATACCTTCCAGCAATTAAAGATTCGAAAGAGCCATTACTGTCTATTTCATAGACATTTGAAGATGTAAACTTATACACCTTTTGTCCAATTTGAATCATCGCATCTCTATTCAGAAGTTGTCTAATAAGATTAAACTTAACCGTCGGTTCGATACTAAAAGTCCCATCACCTTCATCCACTTTTTCAAGTAGATTAGGATATTTTTCGTATTGCATATAATCTTCATCTTCAAAAGACTCTAATACAGAATAATATGAAGTAAAGCTTGGGAAATGATTACTAAAAATATCAAGTTTTTCATCTTGATTATCTTGTAAAAAAGATAACGCTTCAGAAAAAGCTTTCGTATCAGAAAAAACCAAAAGATTATTAGAAACTGATACTCCATTAAAACTATAGGTACTATTCTCCTTTTTCGGAAGAACGTTGGTATCGTCTATTGCATTTTTAGAGCATGACGATAGAAGAAAGAAAGAAAGAAAGAAAGAAAGAAAGAAAGAAAGTATTTTTCATTTTTTTCATGTTTTAAAAATTTTAAAAATTAATATGCAACTGAATACTAAACGCAAAGATAATAGAAAAAAAGATAATATGCAAAAATAATAATTAAATTTTCAGTAGTGCCTCAATCAGCATCTAGCAAAAGCTTTCGGCTAGCCACGATCTAATTTATTTTCTCCAAAGACCCTATATCTATGACGGGCGCTACGAATCCCCCAGCTTCTCCCACTCATACCCCACAATATTCCTTTCTTGGGAACTAAATTCAATACCAATTAGATAGATGTCTTGGTGATTTTGATATTTTTCGTAATATCGTTTTTCTTTGATTTGTTTTAGGGCGTTGCCTGTGGCTTTTTCGGAGAGTTTGAACTCCAAGATAAAGACCATTTCATCATAAATCATCGTAAAATCAATCCGTCCAAGATTGGTAATGTCTTCGGGAATAACGGCCATCCCCAAGCTGGCGAGATAGGCATAAATTACACTTGCGTAATAGCCTTCATATTCGGGGAGCTTGTTATTAGTGAAATTGCTATATGGAATGGCGGCGAATAATGTATGTAACTCATCTTTGAACCCATCCATATCTCCTATTTTTATCATTTTTAGGAGACGCTTTTGATAGCTCAATTTTTCGGCTGTCTGTGCCGTTAAGTAAGTGATAAACAAGCTGTTAAGAGATAATTGAATTTCTTTATTGGGTGTGCCTAGTTTATAATTAACCCCAAAATCATCAGATATTCTCTCTTTTATCGTCAAATATCCCGTTTGCCAGAGCAAAGCGATTAATTCGATGTGATCAACATCGAAAGTACTAAGAATTTCTTTTGATGCGATAAAATTTTCCAAACTAGGGATAAAATAATTCCCTGTTCGGAGCATATCTATCAAGAAGCTAGGATTCCCAGTTTCCCACCAATAGTTACTAAATTCAAAATTATTAGAAATAAACAAAAGGATGTCAAAAGGATTATAGACTTTTTCGCCAAAGTAGTTATAGCCATTGTACCATAACCTAACTTTTTCCATATCCGCCCCTTGCATGCGCTCCTTAAAAACAGTCAATAAGTCATGGTGCGTATATCCACAAATATCTCCATAATTGGCATTGAGTGTAATGTCTTCCAAATTATTCAATCCACTAAATAGATTCATCTTAGAAAACTTACTTACTCCCGTAATAAACACAAACCGAATATAGGCATCTGCATCCTTGATGACCGCATAGAAATTTTTCATTTCGTCCCGCATCTTTCGGGCAACTTCGCTGTCGGTGATATTATCTAGGATCGGTTTGTCGTATTCGTCGATTAAGATGACTACTTTTTTGTTATTTTTTCGGTAGGCTCTTTTAATTAAATCTTTAAAGCACTCCACAGGATTGTCAAAGTCACTTTGAAAACCTAAGTCATCTTCAACGTCCTTAAGAATCCATCGTAAGTGATGGTTTAATTGATTAACATCTTTGTTTACGCCAGCCCCAAGACTCACTCTCAATACAGGATACTTGTCATCCCAATCCCATTTATCATAGATATATAATCCTTTAAAAAGCGCTTTATTATTGCCTTCAAAAATCTCCTTTAACGTATCCAAAAATAGGCTCTTGCCAAAACGGCGGGGACGAGATAGAAAGTAGTACTCCCCATTTTGGATTAAATCAAAAGCCATTTGAGTTTTATCGACATACACTCTATTGCCTTCGATTATTTTGCTAAATGTCTGTATCCCAATGGGTAATTTCTTCATTTTGGACGCTATTTAATAACAAAGATACGAAAAATTAGGCACTTGGGTCGTTTTAGTCACTTCCAAGCTATTACTGTGGATGGTCAACAATAAAAAAAGACTGGGGAAAAATACATTTATTTTGTGGGTATTCCTAACCAAATTTATCAATCCTTTGAGTATCAATAACAAAAAAAAAACCGCCCCGACAGATAGTCAGAGCGGTCATATATTTTTTTTACCGTCTTTTACACATGATGATGTTTAGCTTCTTCAATAAATGGATCATGAGAAGGCTCCAAATCTGCTTTTGCCAAAGAAGCAAAAACAACATAAAGGAACAAACTTAAGAAGCCAATAAAAGTGCCTATTTCTAAAAAACCTGGCAATGAAAACCCTGATAAAAACGGTATGGTATGTTCCACCACTTCATGCCCAGCCGCTTCATGTTCACCACTAGCATGCAAAAGATGCTCTGCGGTCTGACGAACACCCGGCTTAACCATCAAAAAGAAATCTAACCAATGACCAATAATCACCACAATAGAAGTGAATATCAAAGTACCCATTTTTCTTTTGTTAGAGTTTTTCATTAAGACCAAGAAAGGCAATGGGAAGTTTAGGACTAAAATCAGCCTAAATAAAAACTTATATCCATGAGCTCTCGTCCAAAAGTAAGATGTTTCTTCTCCAACATTACCATACCAAATCAACATATACTGCGAGAACCAAAGATAAGTCCAAAAGATACTAAAACCGAAAAGGAATTTTCCTAAATCATGGATTACGTCTTCGTTTAGATTTGGTAAGCCACCTTTAGATTTTAGGTAAATAATAATCAGGATAGAAAAGGCAATCATCGTCACCCACCAACTCGCTCCGACATACCAAGCATAAAGCGTACTATACCAGTGTGCATCCACGGACATCAGCCATAACCAAATCACAATCGCACTAGTATAACCAGATATTGCCAAGAAGGCAGCCGCCCAAGTACGTTGCCTAAACATGTGCTTAAAGTCCCCGAAGCGACCATTTTTGTCTTCATCCACAGAGTCTTTTCTAATCTTCATGGTCATCCACCACCACATTCCGCCAAATAAAACCGTAAAAATCATATAAGAGTTACGATTTAAGAAGGGAGACTTACCCTGCAAGACCTTGTCATGTGCCACCGCTTCTAGATCATTCCAATGATATAGATGATGAAAGCCAGCGTAGTTGCCAATCGCAATAATGAGCATCAATAGTAGCCCTACCCCCGTAAACATGGAGATAGCTTCAAAGACTCTTTTGCCCATCACAAACCAGCCTGACCAAGCAGTAATCCATACCGACATCGCAAACATCGCCATAAAAGCAATACCCAAAAAGAATAAGGAGTTGTGTAAAAAATTACTCCAAAAACGGGTATTAGCTATTTCACCGCCCATAAAATAGGATAGTAACATACTTACCACTCCTAGAACAATACCACCAAGTAGCATCGTCTTTGTTTTTCCTTCAAATGTAAATTGGTTCATCGAACGCTTATTTTTTCATTTAAGATTTTGTTTCTCTAAATCACTTACTCTCCTTCAGTCGAAGGGAAAGAAGCCGTGTATTTTACCCCACGTTTTTTGGCTTGCATCGAGCGAATGTAGTGTATCACATTCCAACGCTCTTCATAAGACAACTTATCACTAAAAGCGCCCATAAGGTTACGTCCTTTCATAATGGTATAGTAATAAAATCCATTACTTTGGTCAATAAAACGATCCTGCATCAAATTGGCTGGTGCCGCAGGATAAGGGCTATCATCTCTAGCCAAGTACCCATTGCCATCCGCTTTTTTACCATGACAAATGGCACAGTTAATATCAAATAATTTTTTGCCATTGGCCAAAGCAGCCTCCGTAATCGCAAAAGGATTGTCATGTATTTCTCCGATTGCACGATCTCGCTCTTCAGGAGTATCTCCATAATAAAACGGAACATAGCCATTTGGCGGAGTCGCAATACTATTGAGATGATCTCTACCATGCACAGCCTTCATGGAGCTGGTGCCTCCTGCGTATCCACGTGGTACCGTATTGGCTACTGGCAAGTTGTGCATAGCCAATTCTTTACGAGTTTTCACACTCTCTTCATTCCAAGTATTGCGGCCATAATCCACATACTTATTGGCTTCGTAAGCCACCGAGACCACCATATCCGGCATATATTCCTTACCGGGATTGTTCTTTCCTGCATGTCCACAACTAGTCAAAAAAACCGTTGATAAAAGCGCAGCGACTAAAAGGGTTGAAAATAATTTCATTCCAATATGATTTATGCCTTTCGGCAAAGGTTAACTTTAAAGATCAGACATTTCTTTGGTTTCTACGTAAGTAGCCCCCGTCTCATTCAAAAAACTTTCAAATGTACTTGCATTATCAGATGCATTTCCTGTCACATCAAAAGCGATGCAAAATTTATCGTCAGAAATACGATCATGCAAAACTTCCGTTTCTGCTTTCATACTCAGACCATTTATGATAAAGTAAGTGACTACCATCCCCACCCCAGCAAACAATACTGTCAACTCAAAGGTAACGGGAATAAAAGCAGGAATCGGCCACAATGGCTTACCACCAAATACATTCGGCCAATCAATCTTAAAAACCCATGACATAAACAAAAAGCCTGTCAAGGCACCCAACGTGCCAAAGATAAACCCTGCTATATGCAATCTAGATTCTTTCAAACCCAACAAAGGGTCTAGACCATGAATTGGAAACGGAGAATACACATCCATTATCTTTAATCCACGCTCATTGGATACCTTTACCGCTTTAAGCAAATCTTGCTCATCATCGTAAAGCCCAAACAATATATTTTTCTTAGTCTTCATTATCTGTTAGATTAAGTTTTTATTTTTAGATGTTTTCTTGTGTCTTGTCAAGGTATTGATCTCCATAATCTTTCAAGATACTTTTTACTTCTGCTATCGCTACTACCGGTGCAACCCGTGTAAAACCTAAGAACAAAGTAAAAAACAAACCAAAAGTACCAATATAAATCATTATCTCAATACCAGTAGGTACATAATAACTCCATGACGATGGCAAATAATCCCGTGCAATAGATGTCGAAATAATGACAAATCGCTCAAACCACATACCGACATTAATCAAAATAGATAGGAAGAATGTCCAAGTGACATTTGTTCGTATTTTTTTACTCCAGAAAAACTGTGGTATCACTACATTATTAAACATCATACCAAAATAAGACCACCAATAAATACCTTTTGCTCTATTTAGAAAGGCAAACTGCTCATAGACATATCCAGAATACCAAGCAATGGCCAGCTCCGTAATATATGCCACACCGACAATCGAACCTGTCACCAAAATGACTTTGTTCATGGACTCAATATGGTTAACCGTAATGTAGTCCTCAAGATGCAAAATCTTACGAGTAATGAGCATCAACGTCAATACCATCGCAAATCCAGAAAATACCGCACCTGCAACAAAGTAAGGTGGGAAAATCGTCGTATGCCATCCTGGAATCACCGACGTAGCAAAGTCAAAAGATACAATCGTATGCACAGAGAGTACCAATGGCGTTGCCAAACCTGCTAAAACTAAAGAAACAGATTCAAAACGCTGCCAGTTCTTTGCGGAGCCTTTCCAGCCAAAGGATAAGGCACTATATATTTTTTTGCGCAAGCCTGTCGCTCTATCTCTAATGGTCGCAAAATCAGGTACTAAGCCTGTGTACCAAAACAATACAGAAATGGTAAAATAAGTACTAATCGCAAATACATCCCACAATAATGGGGATACAAAGTTTGGCCACAAAGGTCCACGTGTATTTGGATAGGGGAAAAAGAAAAATACATCCCATGCCCGTCCTACGTGTATTAATGGAAACATTGCCGCACACATAACCGCAAAAATGGTCATTGCTTCTGCCGCTCTATTTACTCCTGTACGCCAACGTTGTCTAAATAACAGCAAAATCGCCGAAATTAAGGTACCAGCGTGTCCAATACCAATCCACCATACAAAGTTGGTAATATCCCATCCCCATCCAATGGTTCTATTCAGATTCCATACTCCTATCCCATAATAGATAGTCCATGTAACGGCAAAAACCCCAAATGACAAGACAATAACAGCCAAGATAAACATGGCCAACCATAGCTTCCCTGGGGTTTTTTCCGTTGGACCCACTAAGTCTTCCGTGATATTATGGTAAGATTTATTACCAAATACCAGCGGCTCTCTTATTGATGATACGTGTGATGACATTTATTCAATGTTTTATGATCATTTGCTTTCGCAAAAAATATATTTGCACAAAAAGGAGATTAAGCGTCCAAGCTTTCATCTCTATTATTCACTCTTGTTTGGTACATGACTGACGAAGCCACATTCACTTCTTCTAGCATGATGTAATTCAAGCTATTTTGGCGACGCTGATTCATTTCTCCATCCTTATTGTTTAGGTCTCCCATCACAATAGCTTCCGTTGGGCAAGCAGTTTGACAAGCAGACTTTACATCGCTATCCCTTAGGCGACGCCCTTCTTTCTTTGCGACCAGCTTACCTTCTTGTAAACGTTGTACGCAGAAACTACACTTCTCAATCACTCCGCGTACTCTTACGGTCACATCTGGATTCAAGACCATTCTAGTCAAGTTATCTGCTTCATAAGGAAGACTCTCCCCGTTCAACAACACTTGATTGCCCGTAAATAAATCCGCCGTAGTATAATCCAACCAGTTAAAACGACGCACTTTGAAAGGGCAGTTGTTTGCACAATATCTAGTTCCGACACAACGATTATAAGCCATCTGGTTCAATCCTTCAGAGCTATGGTTGGTCGCATTTACAGGGCATACGTTTTCACAAGGGGCGTTATCACAATGCTGACACATCATAGGTTGATAGACCGCATTAGGATTTTCATAATCCCCGTAAAAATAACGGTCAATTCTCAACCAAGTCATCTCGTGATGGCGCGAAACTTCTTCCTTACCGACCACAGGGACATTATTTTCTGCCATACACGCCACCGCACAAGCACCGCATCCGATACAAGCATTCATGTCAATATGCATACCCCAGTGGTGTCCTTCACCGTAGCGCTGTTCTTGATACTCTGCCACTGGATAAAGCGACTTAGAATTCAACTCTTGCGCTTCTGCCCGCTTTTCTTTCAACTCTGCCAAAAACTCATCCATCTCTCTGACATTGGTTTGGTACATCACCGAACGGTCAACCAATCCACCTTGCATCCCAGCACCTAATGTCATCAATGTCTTTTCATCTACATTTATCTCTTTACCCGATTTATCTTCGCCAGTAACCCCCAAAGTATGGTGGTACTGCACGCAAGAAAAATGTTCGTCTTTACCAACCTTTGGAGACACTTCTACTGCTGACGCAAAATACTGCACATTACCATCGGCATCAGTTGACAACCAAGGATTTACATCCACTCCTACCCCTCTACCCGCTTCGCCGACTACGGTCCGTCCATAGCCAAGAGATAAGGAAACGGTCTCTTTCATCTGTCCAAATTGACGAATCACGGGTACTTCCTTCGCACTTCCGCCAACCGTCAAACTAACTTTATCGGCCCATCCTTTAAATTCTTCTGGATTCAACCCGTGTATTGTCGTAAAATCATTACCACCATCCCATTCAATTGGGATTGCTAGATAATTGCCCCAAGAAGTTCTAGAGACAGCATCAGGTAATTCTATCAACCAAGGATTATTGGCATATTCTCCAGCTCCTACTCTAAAATCTTCAAAGAAAGTAATTTCCATTCCTGTACCTGGCTTAGTAATCTTTCCTGAAGCCATTGTAGGATCAAAGTTAAAGCCTGTATCTTCTTTCGTTTCGTATATTATAGTATAGACACCATCATGAACCATCTTATCCCATTGAGTCTGGAAGGAGCCATTGGCATTTAATTTTGCCCGCCATTGTGCTTGCAAATAATCAAGCATTGGCTGCTCCGAAGAAGCTTTATAATTAGGACTATTTGCCCAAATCAATAAAGAAGCTTCTTTTTGACGAGTATTAAAAAGTGGTGCAATAGTCGGCTGAATAAAGCTATATTGACCACGCTTTGCTTCTACATCTCCCCAAGATTCTAATCCATGGTGATTAGGTGCTACAAAATCACATGCGGCGGCGGTCTCATTAATATGAGTTCCCAAAGCTACTTTAAACTTCACTTTCTTCATTCCTGCAAGGAACTGCGCTGCATTAGGTCTCGTAAATACAGGGTTAGCATCCATCACAATTAAAGACCCGACCCGTCCCGCATTCATATCGGCTACCAATTGTTTAAAGTCGGCATCGTTACCTTGGCGCTGATTTGATGTTGCTGCCAAGTCGATTGTTGAGCCATAGTTGCCCAACATATTGTTCATGGCATTGACTAAGATTTGCTCTGCTTTATTATTAGAGTTACTGACAATCAAAGACTTACCGCGATTTGCCCACAACTTTGTAGCGACTTTCGCCAAAGCAGCGGCTGCTTTTTCATTAGGATGTGGAGCAGAAATTTTCGAACCTCCTGCTTTTCCCGCAAGGAGATTATAAAGTGTTGCGATTGCAGCACCTTGTTCCGACGGCTTGACCATAATTCGATTATCCGCATTGGAGCCCGTCAAAGACATACGAGATTCTACTTGGACGTGCCAAGACATGTGCTTATTCTTGGCTGAAGCTTTACGATTACTAACAAACTGCCGAGCATATTCTGTAGGAGAAATCCAAGTCCCCAAGAAATCCGCTCCAAAACTGACGATGACGTCTGCCTTGTCAAAGCGATAACCTGGCACAAAACGACTTCCAAAAGTAGCTTCATTTGCTTGTAATAAAGCAGACGCAGAGACAGGATCAATCGTAACTACTTGAGTACCAGGATATTTGGCCACAAACTCTGCGATAGCTGCTTTCGTCATTGGGCTCATCACCGTATTGGTTAAGATACGAATATTGCCATTTGCGAAAGCAGACTTGGCCGCACTATCTATACTGGCCCAATCGCTTGCGACAGGAATACCATCCGCACCTACTTTACCTGGATTTTGCAAACGGTTGACATCGTACAAATCCAAAACATAAGCTTGTGCTCTAGCACTCGTTCCCCCCTTTACAATCGGAGACAATGAGTTACCTTCGATTTTGATTGGACGTCCTTCTCTTGTTTTGACCAAGATGGGACAATAGTCACCACCATGCACAAAAGAAGACGCATAATAGGTTGCTATACCGGGAACAATCGTCTCTGGTTTTACAACATAAGGAATTGCTTTTTTGACGGGAATATCACATCCAGCAGCCACGGTGGCAGCACCTAAACCAAAGCCCAAGAACTTTAGAAAGTCTCTTCTATTCGTTTTTAGGCTAAACGTTTTTTCGTCTTCTGCTATATTTAGCAAAGGCTCATCGTGATACTCATAACTAGCTTCTTTAATGAACTCAGGTGCATTATTCAGCTCGTCTGTTCCTATCCAATACTGTTTTTTCTTATCCTTCATGAAAATTTCTCTTTCGGAAAGTAAAAATTATTTTTAAATTAATAGTGACACTTTTGGCATTCCAAGCCGCCTAAATCACCGACAGTAACTTTATCAATGGTACCGTCTTCCATTTGTTTTTTATGCCAAGGGAATTGCTCTTGGTAATACTTATTGTCTTTAAACTTCACTGGAGTCTCTCTGTGGCAGTTAATACACCATCCCATAGAAAGTGGGGATTCTTGGTGCAACACATCCATCTCTTCGACTTTACCGTGGCAAGTTTGGCATTCTAGCCCTCCTACATTTACGTGTTGAGAGTGATTAAAATACACGTGATCAGGCAGTGCATGAACTCTTATCCACTCTACTGGCCCTTGCACCTGTGACTTGCTTGGATTCGTCAATGATGTAACAATACCTTCCCACTGTGTATTGACCAAATTATCAAGGTCTTTGGCATCAGAGTTTTTATTTCTAATCCACTTCGTAAAAATCCCTTTTACTTGCTCTTCGGACAGGCTGTTATAGTTGGGAATATACTTACCTGTATTAGGATCCCAACCTAAAGAAGCATAAATTTTAGTCAACTCAGCAGTACCATAGGTAGAGCCTTTGGTTATTGCTGCGTGGCATTTGATACAAGTACTTCCTTCCGGAACGTTAGAGTGCTTGCTTCGACGCGCCCCATCGTGACAAAATTGACAATCAATCTTGTTATCTCCAGCGTGTGTCTTATGTGAGAATTTTATGGGTTGATCCGGTTGATAACCATTCTGGCGTCCATATCCGATGGCGTAATCTGCTGCGATAAAGGTAATACCTACAGTCAATGCAAACATAATAAAACCTCGTACAGGCTCCCCGAATAATGTACCCAAAAATGATTTTGGCTCACCAATAGGCTCTTCACCACGTGCTAAAGCAGCTTCATATTCTAACTTCGTACCACGCTGCCATAAGAAAGCTCCTAACAATGCCAATAAGGCAAATAAAACTAGGTACGGCCAAGAGCTTCTCTTGGTTTCTTTTGCTTTTGTAGGAGCGGTGCTATCGGTAGCCGCTGTATCCGTAGCTGCAGGCTTGGCATCCTTGCCAGTATAAACAGCATCTATATAACTAAACACTGCCGCGATTTCTTCATCCTTTAGATTAGGGAAAGGAGTCATAGGCATTGGCTTAAACTCTTCCCAGACTTCATTCGCTCTTTTGTGTCCTGTCTCAATCAATGCAGGCGCATTACGCACCCACGAATAAAGGTCTTCTTTGGGATAATCCGCCCAACGCTCTTCTACTCCACCTAGCCCTGGTCCGACTAGTTTATCTTTCATGTTCTTGGAGTGACACGAAGCACAATTGTCCTTAAATATTTGCTTTCCTTGAGCATAATTAGCAGGAAGGTCTCCTCCCCCGCTAGCAGCGGCCTTCTTTTTGCCATAAGTCCCTTTATCCACGCCATCTATGTACGCCAACATATCCGCGATCTCCTCATCTTTAAGATTGGGGAAAGGCGTCATTGGCATCGGCTTAAACTCTTCCCAGACTTCATTCGCTCTTTTATGACCTTTCTCAATCAATGCTGGCGCATTGCGAATCCACGAATAAAGATCTTCTTTGGGATAATCTGCCCAACGTTCTTGCACTCCTCCTAGTCCTGGGCCGACTAGTTTATCTTTCATATTTTTGGAGTGACACGAAGCACAATTATCCTTAAATAACTGCTTCCCCTTGTCCATGTCTTGGGCAAAGATTGTCAGCGTGGCCATCAAAAATATCAATAAGGAGCCGAGTATTTTTTTATTCATCTGAATCAATTTATTCAAACATTCTGAAAACGAAGTGCAAATGTACGCACACTAATTATTGTTAACAAACAAGTCGCTAACAATAAAACTATTTAGAACTAATCTAAATAGCGATGGTATTTCTCAAGTAATCAGTTAATAGATAGATGATTTTCAGGTAGCTAACCCTAAAATCTGGCGCAAATATATAATTATTTTTTAGATAAATGAGTTTTTTCTTTCTTTTTTATTCTAACACCATCTGGTGACTTTTGTCATCATTAGGCTAATTTTCTCTCTGCTCCCAAATCATCAGTCTGCTTGACATCATATAGTAAGCTTCAGCGCACATTCAAATAGGGCACCATCGTGCTTCGAGTACATCCAGCCATACTCCCTAAAATAAAAAAGAATGCCCATTTCTAGGCATTCTTTCTTATCTTTCCAAAAGGCTACTAACCTTTATCCTTACCTCCATCAAGATAATCTTGATACTCTTTCAACATATCCCATTCTCCGTCCGCAGCCATTTTGGCTTGCTTAGGCCACGTGGATGGATCGTGGAAGCTAAAGCGACTTCCCGCAGCGGTTAAGATTTCACTGATTCTTTCTGGTTTTGTCTCGGACAACTGCTTGTAGGTCAATAAACCTGCATTTTTCAATAATTCGTCAATTTTGGGTCCTACACCTTCTATCTTTCGAAAATCATCTGGGGTGATTTTTACTGGTCCCATTTCCACGATCTCGTCTTCCATCTCTACATGACCATTCACTCCGTTGGAAGCCATAGCCATCGGCACGAATTTCTCCACGATTCGATCAACAGGAACTTCCACTATTTTTTCCACTTCTACAATTTTCTCCACGATTCTGTCAACAGGAACTTCCACTATTTTTTCCACTATTTTTTCTACTTCAATCACTCGATCGACAGGTCTTTCAACAATCTTCTCAATGATTTTCTCCACTTCGACTATACGATCGACAGGAACTTCCACTATTTTCTCCACTATCTTTTCGACTTCCACTATCTTGTCCACTTCGACGACTCGGTCAACAGGGACTTCGACGATTTTCTCCACTATTTTCTCCACTTCTACTATTTTCTCCACTTCGACGACTCGATCAACAGGGACTTCGACGATTTTCTCTACGATCTTTTCGACTTCTACCACCTTATCAACAG
>CAMZKG010000286.1 GCA_947311105.1 uncultured Saprospiraceae bacterium | reverse complement strand
TCGCTTCGCTCCGTTCAATTTGCCTTTGGCGTTCAAATGTCGCTTCGCTCCGTTCAATTTGCCTTTGGCGTTCAAATGTCGCTTCGCTCCGTTGATTTGGCTTCGGCGTTGAATTGTCACTTTGCTTCGTTGATTGGTTTTGTCGTTTATCTGTGCTATTGTGCGACAAAAAGGGATTATTCTGCACCTTTTTAAAAAAAAGAACGTTTTTTTGGGCATTGGACACCTAAAACTTGACACATGTTTTATAGAATTTTTACTTTAGTATTTCTGACTTCGATCTCTTTTTTAGCGCAAGCGCAGAGCTTGTGGCAGGATGTAGGGGAGCAAAGCATTGTCGTGTCGGAAGCCGATAGACAGATAAAACCGAATCAGTATCGGATGCTAAGTCTTGATTTTCAAGGGGTTAAGAAGAAGCTGGCGGCTGCACCTAAGTGGGTGCCTGGTGTTGTTCCCGAAAATTCGATGGTTTTGGAATTGCCTACTCCCGATAAGGGGGTGCAGCGGTTTAAAGTGGTGGAAGCTTCGATTTTTGCGAAAGCACTGGCAGATAAATATCCTGAAATAAAATCTTATAAAGGGTGGGGGATAGATGATCCGACGGCTACGTTGCGGTTTGATATTTCTCCGCAAGGATTCCGCGCAATGGTTATTACAGAAAGTGGAAGCTGGTTTTTGGATCCTTATTCTACGGAAGATACCAAGTATTATATGGCGTATCATAAAAAAGATTTGGATAATGATGAGCCTTTTTTGTGCGGAGTAGAAGGGGGTAAGCTTGCGCAAAAAGTATTGGATGCACCTGAATATGGAGACTGCCAATTTAGGACTTATCGACTGGCTTTGGCTTGTACAGGTGAATATGCGCAGTTTCATGGGGGGACTGTGGCGGGTGTGTTGGCTGCCATGAATACTTCGATGACTAGAGTAAATGGGGTGTACGAAAGAGAGCTTGCGGTGACGATGGTGATTGTTGGCAATAATGATCAGCTTGTTTTTTTGGATGCCAATACCGACCCTTATACCAACAATGATGGTTCTGCCATGCTCAACCAGAATCAAGCCACTGTTGATAATATTATCGGGACGGCTAATTATGATATTGGGCATGTATTCAGTACCGGTGGCGGGGGGATTGCGTCTTTGTTTGCGCCTTGTTCATCTTATAAGGCGCAGGGCGTGACAGGACGTGGTGCGCCTGTGGGCGATGCTTTTGATATTGACTATGTGGCGCACGAAATGGGGCATCAATTTGGTGCAAACCATACCCAAAATAATGGATGTAATCGCAATAATCCTACGGCGATGGAGCCTGGTAGTGCTTCTACCATCATGGGGTATGCGGGTATCTGCTTCCCTAATGTACAGAGCAATAGTGATGATTATTTTCATACGATTAGCATACAAGAGATCCAAGGGAATATTACATCAGGGACGGGTAGCGGCTGTCCCACTACGGTCGCCATCAATAATCAAAAACCTACGGTGGCTGGTGGGGCTGATTTTACGATTCCTGTATCAACTCCTTTTGTTTTGGATGCGGTAGGGGCTGATGCGGATAGTGACCCGATTACTTATTGTTGGGAACAGATGGATCCTGAAACGGGCAATATGCCGCCGGAGTCCACTTCGACTTTGGGCCCATTATTTCGGTCGATTGCTCCGACGGTTGATTCCAAGCGATATTTTCCTGCTCTATCGGCGATTATAGCGAATACAACTCCGCAGTGGGAAGTGTTGCCTTCTGTGTCGCGAGCCATGAAATTTAGAGTGTCTATTAGAGATAACCACCAGGGCGGTGGCTGTGTCGAGACGGATGATGTGGTGATTACGTCAAGTGATGTTGCTGGCCCTTTTGTCGTAACACAACCAAATACTGCCCTAGATTGGCCCGCGCAAAGCATCCAAACGGTGACTTGGGATGTTGCTAATACTAATGTCGCTCCTGTCAACGCAACGATGGTGGATATCTTCCTTTCTTTGGACGGGGGTAATACTTATCCAGTCACCCTGGCAACAAATACCCCAAATGATGGTAGCCATAGTGTGATGATGCCTGTCCAAACTTCGACTACCGCAAGAATTATGGTGAAAGGGCATAACAATGTATTCTTTGATATTAGTAATACTAATTTTACGATAAGTGCGGCACAGTCTGGATTTGCGGTAACGCTTTCCCAAGATAGTATTTCCTTGTGTGCGCCCGTTACGCAGGATATGAGTTTGGCGGTTGCGCCTATTGCTGGATTTACGGGGGATGTCTCTATAGCGACTTCCAATGTTCCAGCGGGATTGGATGTTATCCCTAATCCCCAAAGTTTGACAGTGCCAGGAACGTCCAATGTAAATATTACGGCATCTTCTTCATTGTCAGGGAGTTACGATGTTTATTTTGATGTAACAGGCTCGACTGGGACGGTCTCTAAGGTGCTAAATGTGTTTGTAGCCAATGCCGCTCCTACGGGTATCAGTCTAATGTTGCCGTCAAATGGTGCTACTGGAGTAAGCTTACAGCCAACCCTGAAATGGTCGCAAGTGGCTAATGCCGAATCTTATTTTGTCGAAGTTTTTTCGGATGATGGTTTGACTAATTTGGTCACTTCTGGGTCAGTAACTGTTGACTCTTTTAAAGTGTCATCGGATCTCAATCCTGATAGCCAGTATTATTGGCGAGTAACGGCAACAAACTTATGTGGTAATGAAATGTCAAGCGTTTTCTCTTTTTCAACCTTAGCGATTATTTGTAATGTTTATTCTGCTACGGATCTTCCTATTGCGATTTCGTCGACTTCGATTTCTACCATTACTTCCACTATTCACATCGGAGAGTCTGGAGAGTTGGCTTCCATCAAGGTGAAAAACTTAGACATCACACATAGTTGGATTCAAGATTTAAGCGTAACACTGACGGCTCCAGATGGCACTGAAGTGCCATTGTTCGGTGAATTGTGTGGTGACTATAGCAATATTTTAATAAATTTTGATGATGCTGCTAATAGTGCCTATTCTTCGATTCCTTGCCCGCCTATAGGCAACGAAACCTATCAGCCACTGGGTCAATTAAATTCACTTTTGGGCAAGCAGGTAAATGGTGATTGGGTAGTGACTGTTCAGGATTCATATACTGATGATGGTGGCTCGCTGAATGCTTGGTCTTTGGATTTGTGTTTTTTGGTAGATTCTTTGACTGTGATGGTTAATCCGACTGATGTGGCTTGTTTTGGCGGAAGCACAGGGAGTGCCAACGTTATTGTGGCAGGCGGAACGCCTCCATATACATATACTTGGAGTGCAGGAAATGGCACTGATTTAAGTGCAGGAAATTACGCTGTAACGGTGACGGATGCCATTAGTAATACTGCTTCTGTGTCTTTTGTTATTAACCAACCTACTGATTTAGTACTGACTGGTTCTATAACGGATGCTAGTCCTGGTGGCTCGGATGGGGCGATTGATTTGTCGGTCACAGGCGGCATTGCTAATTACAGTTATAATTGGTCTAATAACCAGACGACACAAGACATCAACAACCTTGCGGCAAATAGTTATCAAGTGACGGTAGTCGATGCGAATAGTTGTTCAAAAACTAAGAGTTTTGTAGTTGGGGAGAGTTGTGGGATTCCTAGTCAATTTTCTGTTGCTATTCAGAGTAGCAGCGCGGCAGATATTTCTTGGGCGACGGTGGCAGGAGCAGATTCTTACCAAATAAGATATAGAGTAGTAGGCGCTACGACGTGGCTTTCGCAAACAGTTACCACGAATATGGTCAGTTTGTCTGGTTTGACCCCGTCCGCTAATTATGAGTATCAAGTGCAATCGCATTGCTCTTCTGGATGGTCGGCCTATTCTTCGACCAATAATTTTACCTTGCCAGCGCCTTGTGATATGCCTATCAATGTGGCAACGGTTACGGTTTTGTCAAATGCGGCGACCTTAACGTGGAATACCGTGTCAGGAGCAAGCGGATATGTGGCAAATTATCGCCCTTTGGGTGCGGCTGATTGGTTAGAGCAATCGACTACATCCAATTCTATCACATTGTCTGGTTTGATGGGCTCTACGTCTTATGAGTTTATCGTAAAGACGGAGTGCGGTAATTTTTCTTCTAACTTTAATAGTTCTTTTGTTTTTACGACGATGATGGCTTGTTCGCCTCCTGCTGATATAGTGGTAACCAACTTGACTTATACCTCCTTCCAATTAGATTGGGGTGTTATCACTGGAGTGAGTCAATTTTCCGTAAGGTATCGTGTAGTCGGCACGACCAATTGGTCTAGCGTAAATGTGAATACCGAAACCGTAGTTTTGGATAATTTAGACGCAGGCGCAACTTATGAATATCAAATTCAGTCTAAATGTGGCGTCGCTTGGTCAGATTTTAGTGAGCTTGCGCAAAATACCTTGCCTAGTGGCTGTGAAGTCAATGGATTAACCAGTGGGGCGATTACGTCCAGCTCGATTGAATTGAATTGGGATGCCACCACCAGCGCCACTAAATACCAGATATTTTATGTTTTGGCAGGAAGCGGCAATACCCCTTTGAATCAGGAAGTGACAACCACAAGCACTATCATTGAAGGTTTGGATGAAAACTCCGTGTATTCTATTGAAGTACGTGCTTTTTGTGCGTATGGCTGGGGGGCCAAAACTAGCATCCTAAATGTCCAAACTTCGCCAGATGGTATTTTTGATATAGACCTTGATCAATCCTTTTTATTATATCCGAATCCTGTTGCATCAAGTTTGGTTTTAGAATTTAAAAAGAAGCCTTTGAGCATTGGTGTTTTTGATGTACTAGGTCAGGAAGTCCTTTCCGAAAAAGCCGACTTGAAGATGAATATCAGTGTGGAGATTTTAAAGCCTGGTTGCTATTTTATTCAGGCGATTTATTCGGATGGACGTAGGCTCGGGCGAAAGTTTGTGAAAACGGCTCGGTGATTTGTACGGTTTGAGAAACCTTGACAAGCCAAAGCACGAAAGATAAAAATGCTAAGCAAGTAGATTTAAACTGGGGTTTCTTAAACCTTTGATATTTTGTTCAAGTGTTCAGCGGGATGGAGCTAAGGCTAGAATTTTTTTTTATGCTTGTCTTTATTTGCGAAACCCCTTTCTAATTTTGGCCTTGTGGATTGCCATGGATTGTGCAACTTGCTCGAAAATGATGGGGTTACAGGCGGTATTGTAATAATGGGGTAGGTGGGGCGATTAATATTTTAAACAACCCTTCTCCCTGTAGCAACTCTAGCGAAGTGTCAAGTTCTTGCTTGGTGTCTATTGATGACCTGATTGATTCTAAAACTATTCGGATTTCTCCTAATCCCGTTGTTGATAGGTTTACCCTTACGGGAAAAAAAGAAGTCTCTCAATTAGTTATTTATAATGGTATGGGGCAATTAATGATGACTTCAAACGGATTGAAAAAAGAAATTAATGTCAGCCATTTGCCGAAAGGCGTGTATCTTCTAAAGCTAGAAGTTAAAGGACAATGGTTGTTCAAAAAAATGGTGATTGAATAAGCACCAATGTAGATAATCATTGAAAACTGACCCACCTTAATCATCGAAAACTGACCCACCCCTAGGGTTAGGTATCGAGAAGTTCTCGATATTTAAACCATGATAACGATG
>CAMZKG010000285.1 GCA_947311105.1 uncultured Saprospiraceae bacterium | reverse complement strand
GTTCAATTGGCTTTGGCGTTCAATTGGCTTCGCCGTTCAATTGGCTTCGCCGTTCAATTGGCTTTGGCGTTCAATTGGCTTCGCGGTCAAGTCGCTGCGGCAGCACCAAAAGCGAAGCGCCCCAAAGAGCAATATCTAACAATTGCCCCCATATCCTCCGAATCATCTATGTGTTTTCCTTATTTTTAAGGGTATTTTGATAGAAATGTGACAGGATAGTCCAGTAAATTTTGGTTTTTAAAGGGTAAAGGTTTTGCTTTGTACAAACAAACAAAACAACCTATGAGATTTTTACGTCATACCCTTGCCTTTACCCTTGTCTTTTTTATCGCTCAATTAGCTTTTGCGCAAGCGCCTAATGCTTGTTCTGTGCCCATGCCAGGATACACAAAATTAGGTGAGTTTGAAGGACATGGTTATTATCTATCCGATACCATCATGAATTGGGTGGATGCCGACGCTTATACCAAAGCCAACGGTCAGTTTTTAGTTTCCATTAACTCTCAAGAAGAAAATGATTTTATTCATGCCTTAGTCTCCGAATTGGTGCTAATCGGTCTGAGTGACTTGGATGTAGAAGGAGAACCTACTTGGACGAATGGGGATTCTGTAATTTACACCAATTATAGCGATTGCTCTTGGTGTGCTACCAACGATGTGAACCACAATTTTGGCGTCATGTTGCCTTGGGATGGTACTTGGATTTTTGACCATTATTTTAGAAATGCGCGCCATATCGTGGAACTACCTTGCGGTCAAATTACTAGCGAAATGACGATTACTTGTCCTGATGATATCTGGATGGAATTGCCAGCTAATCAATTGAGCCTACCTGTTACCTGGGACTTGCCTACCGCTACAACGGATTGTGTGGTGAACGATACGATTATTATTAGCCAAACTAGTGGCGCATTGTCAGGTTCAGACTTTATAACTGGTATCTATACCATTGGTTATCAGGCAGTTGATAGTTGTAGTAGCCTTGCGGAATGTACTTTTACGGTGACGATTACGGTGCCACAAGATACGGGATGTGGGGATATTGCAGGCTTTACAAAGTTGGGAGAGTTTGAAGGGCATGGATATTACATGTCTGATGCTGCTTCTACTTGGGCGGATGCTAGGGATTTTGCGCAAGCTGCCGGCGGACACCTAGTGACAATGAATTCTAAAAATGAGAATGATTTTGTTCAATTGCACTTAGGCAATGAAATGGTATTTATTGGATACAATGATGAAGCCGTAGAAGGTACTGGAACTTGGACTAATGGGGAGCCCGTGAGCTTAGACTTGAGCTATGGTAATGATGCAGAATCAGACTATGCCGTGATGAACTTTTGGAATGGAAAATGGGTCATGGTCAATCAATATGTCTATAAAAAATATATCTTAGAGATGGATTGTGGTGGGGCTTCTCCTACTAGTATTACTTTGAATTGTCCTGCTAATATGGAAGTCACTCTTCCGACGGATAGTTTGTACATGGACATTACTTGGGAATTGCCACAACCAACAACTACATGTATGAGTGATGTCGTGACGCTTACGCAAACCTTAGGGAATGCGCCAGGTTCTGCTTTTGAGCAAGGCAATCATACCATCACTTATGCGGCTACAGATAGTTGTGGTAATCTAGAGACTTGTTCTTTTGAGATTACGGTTCGTTCGGAAGGTTCATGTGGGCCGATTGCCGGATACACTTTGTTAGGGGAGTACAATGGTCATGCTTATTATTTGTCAGAAGCAGCATTACCTTGGGTAGATGCTCAATTTACGGCAGCTACGGATGGCGGTTATTTGGCGACCATGAATACGCAAGAAGAAAATGACTTTTTGCAAGGTGTGATTGGTACGACACTACCATTTATTGGATACAGCGATGTGGTGACAGAAGGAGAAGGAGTATGGGCCAATGAAGATTCAGTGACGCTTGATTTGAGCTTTAATAATACGGATGAGAATGACTTTGCGGTCATTAACTTCTGGTCAGGAACTTGGCAGATGGTCAATCAGTGGGTCGTCAAAAAATACGTCATGGAGATGAGTTGTGGCAATATTGGTGGGGCTACTCCTGCTGCGCCGATGATGGCTACGCCATACTTTAAGCCTTCTATCCATTCGATTTATCCTAATCCTGCGGATGATTACATCACGGTTCGCTTGACGAATGATAAGGAGTTAGACGCTAATTTTACGATATATGATGCACGTGGTCAAGTATTCCTTGCGGAAAAAAGAAACTTGCCAAAAGGCGCTTCAGAGTTAGAGTTTGAAATCTCTAAACTACCTGCGGGTATGTATTTCTTACAATTGGGTCAAGGCGCCTATCAGCGTTTTGTTAAGATGGATTAAGTTTTAGTCCTTTCCCTTACGGAAAAAGCGGTCTCCAATTTGGAGACCGCTTTTTTTTTTGGAGTAGCATTCGATTGCTAGACACTCGAACGACCGTTCGGCTCAACATCCCACGCTCTAGTCACTAGTAACCCGATTGCTAGACACCCGAACGGCCGTTCGGCTCAACATCCCGCGCTCTAGTCACTAGTAACCCGATTGCTAGACTTGAACGGCCGTTCGGCTCAACATCCCGCGCTCTAGTCACTAGCAAACCAGATTATTCTTATCTTTGCACTATGAAAATTCAACCTTCCAAATTATTCGTGTTGGCCATTAGTTTCCTTTTGGTATTGCCCACAGGCTGCAAAGAAGAAAAAACCTTTTCCCTTTCGGAAAATGATTTGAAAATGGTCGATGTTTTGATTGATGTCTATACGGTCGATGCGGCCATACGTGAGTATAGAGACCTAAGTGTCAAGGATAGCTTAAAAAAGGCCTATTTTGACCAGATATATCAAATTCATGATGTAGATAAAGAGTGGTTGGATGCCCAGAGGGCTCGCCTAGAATCCGACCCTGTACGAATGGATTCTGTTTACACACGTGCATTATCCGCTGTAGAATTGTTGAAAGCTAAGGGACGTCCCAAGTAACTTGCAATTTTCTTTGATTCCCCTTATCTTTGCTACTCTTCCCCCTAAATTTTGTGGTAATCCCCTGAGTGTTATGGCTATCGTAATGGTAGCTATAGAACAAACAACAAACAGAGCATGAACAACATTATTTTAGCGTTTTTTTCTTCAATCTGGAGAAAAAAGGGCAGGCTTTTGCTTGCGATTATTTGGGGAATTCCTTTTCTGGCTTTTGGGCAACTCTCGGTCGAGCCCGACAATCTTTATCACCGCTATGATGCTGGCGAGACGATTACTTATCAAGTATTGTCTGCTACAGGTGGGTCGGTCGATTACATCATTCGTAAAGATCCATTATTGCCTGCTTTGGCGCAAGGCACGATTATGGTGGGCGCAGGAGACACGACAGAGATACAATTTACACCCACGGAGCCGGGCAATTACTTTTGCATCGTTACTTTAGGAGCAGAAACAGCAAGCTCCGCAGCAATATCAGATATGCGTGGGCTCGCACCCATTGCTGCTTTCCCATCTGATTTTGATACTTATTGGGGGGCGATACGCTCCAAACTAGATGCGGAGCCCATTGATGCGCAAGTAGTACTGGATACCAATGTTAACTATCAATCCGTTTATTCTAAAACCTACCGCTTAAGTTTAGGCAGTATTGATGGACATCGGGCCTATGCCTATATGACCGTGCCCGAAACATCAGGCGTTTTTACGGGACTTATAAAATTTCCCGCTTTTGGTAACTCCGATGCGGCACAACCTGACTTGCCGATGTGCGAAAGGCTTGGAGCTATTGTGATTTCTTTGACTATTCATAATTCGCCGGTCAACGTAAATTTACCTGCTGAACAGACTTATGTCCCAGACATTACCACGACCGATACGGTCTATTATCAATGGGCTATCGCTGCGGGTATGAGAGCCATAGATTATTTGGAGACTCGTCCGTATTTTGACCAAATTCATGTGGGTGTATATGGAGTAAGTCAGGGAGCGGGCTTAGCGATGTTGTTGGCAGGTGTAGATAGTCGAGTGGATTTGTTGGCGATGAGTAATCCCATTTTGAGTCAGCATGATGGGCTAAAATATGATGAACCTAGTGGGTTTCCCAAGTATATCCGAAATTTTTTAAATGATTCTGCGAAAGTAGAACAAATATTAAGCAAGGCGAAGTACTATGATAATGTTTTTGCTGCACAGAGATTTTCGGGCCCTGTATTGGCGACAGTAAGTCTAAAGGATGAAGTAACTCCTGCTGAATGCACCCATGTCGCTATGAATCAACTAGACGGCAAGATTGTTCGTTTGTACAATTTAGAAGGATTTCATGCGGATAATCCCCCCGAATATTGGGACGGTAAATTCGATATGATACGTAGATATTTTCCGACCAACTACTCCTGGCCAAATGCCCAATATCATGTCAACGAAACTGGATACGAAGCCAATGCAGGCAATAATCAAACGAGTAACAGTCTGCAGGCGGTTTTGTCGGGTACGGTTGATGACAATGGTACCACGAATCCCCCTAATATTCCTGTTCATTGGGAGCTAGTCTCCGGGCCTGGAACGGTTACCTTTTCGAGCCCAAACTCACACGTAACTACGGCTACTTTTAGCCAATCTGGAATCTATAATTTGCGCTTTGTAGGTGAAGAAATCTCCAATCTTACCACTGAGTCGAAGTATCTTTCTATCGAAGACATTGTCTCCTTAAATATCTGCCCTGATAACAATTGTACGCCATTACCTGTAGGGATGGCCGCTTTTGATGTTCGCAAAAAAGGAGACGATGTGCGTCTGACTTGGCGGACTATATCGGAAGCTAACAATAGCGGTTTTAAGGTGATGAAAAGCCAAGATGCTCGACAATGGGCAGAAATTGGCTTTATCAAAGGAGCAGGAACGTCTCTGACACCTAAAGTCTATGAATTAATCGATCAAAACCCAATCGAAGGTGCCAATTATTATCAGCTGGTTCAGTTGGACTTTGATGGAGAAGAAAGCTTTTCAGAAATAAAAAGCGTCACTTTCGTGAAAAAAGGGATTAATCCTAGCATTTATCCCAATCCAGCAACAAAAATGATCCATTTTTCTGGTTTAGGGAAGGAATCTCTGATGTTAAACGTATTAACCCAACAGGGTCAAACTATCTTGGTGCAAGAAGTAAAGAATAGGGACATGTTGGATATATCTGTCTTGCCAGTTGGAAGCTATTTTTTCCGTTTTTCAGATGGTCAAAATACTTATTTCCGAAAGGTCTCTATCATGGAGTAATGTAGCAAGCTGGCAATGTATTGCAAAATTAAGTAATATCCTAGGGAGCTTTCTAAGTAATTTCCCTTAGTTTTATGGTTTATGTTATGAGAGAATGACTCATTGTCGTAATTTTACCCTGTGATTTTTCGCATTGCTTCTATGTCTGTCTTGCGATAGGTATTGATTAAATAAAAAACCCACAATGAAATATTTTTCACTGTCTAGATATTTTGCGCTCTTTGCGCTCTTTTTGGTCTTATTGTCAACTAGTCTAGTTGCGCAAGTAACAATAACCATGAATCACCCTGACGGAAACTATGCCGTTGGGGAGACGGTACATTTTCAAGTACATTCGACGATATCTACTACCGCCAATTATACCATCAATAGGGGGAAATATACTGATGCCTTAGTGTCTGGTTCAGTTCAGTTGAATGCTGGCGCAACGACGGACATCACTATTGTGGGTACAGAGCCCGAAAACTTACATTTTAGTATTTCGGCAGGTTGGACAGGCGGGGTCGCTACTGCCATGGTTGGCGTAGATCAAATGACCAGATTTGACGCTGAACCAGCTGATTTTGATGCTTTTTGGAATGGTGTAAAAGCACAGCTAGCAGCTGTCCCGATGAATGCCCAAGTCATCCCGTACAATAGTACGGCCTATTCAACTTCTTATACGGTAAGTTTAGGCAATATTGACGGGCGTAAAGTCTATGGCATGTTGACCGTTCCTAATGGTACTGGCCCCTTCCCCGTGGTGTTAAAAATGCCCCCTTATGGTAGCTTTCCTATTCCGCCAGAAGTGCAATTTGCCGAAAGGACCAATGCGATTACCTTAGCCATCACTATCCATAATGCTCCCGTAAATCAGACAGACCCAAATGCTTATAGCCCCAATGATGCGACCAATAAAGATTTAATCTACCATAAACACTCCGTTACGGCTGGTATCAGAGCGTTGGATTATTTGACTTCAAGACCCGATTTTAATGGGACGGATGTCGTGGTGACAGGTGTAAGCCAAGGTGGGGGGCTCGGTACTTTGGTGGCTGGCTTAGATAGCCGTGTAAAATTATTGTTGATAGGAACTCCTACCATGGGCAGTCATGCGGGGATGCTGCACAATCATCCAAGTGGCTTTCCTTTTTACCTAAATGTGCCATTACAAGTAGGCAATCAACAAGAAATCAATGCCGTTGCGCAAGCTGTAAGGTACTATGAGTTGGCGAGTGCAGCGAAGCGTTTTCACGGAAAAGTATTTCTTTTGACCAGTTATAATGATCAAGTGACTATCCCTGAAACCCAATTTATAGCTTCCAACTTATTCGATGGACAAAAGGTCATTTTGCATAATATTCCAGGCGGCCACGATAACCGTCCTACTCAATATCTTTTTGGTCGTTTTGACTATCTCAGACGTTATTTTGCGGCTTCTAACAATCCGCCTTTTCCGTGGTCGGGTACAGGCAAAGGCTATATGGCTGATGCGGGTACTGACAAGGTCGCATCTGTAGGTGTGCCCATTGCACTGTCGGGCACTATCGAGAAAAATAACACAATTAACCCTAATATACCCGTAGCATGGCGTAAGATTTCTGGACCAGGGAGTGTTAGTTTTACAGCTCCGAACGCCTATAGCACCCAAGCTACTTTTAGCCAAAATGGAACCTACATCCTAGAGTTTAGGGGAAAAGATACAGAATTATTAGCAAGTGATAAGTTATTTTATACCATCTCAGATAGAGTAGTGGTTACCGTCGGTAACGATACAGGAAATCCCGCTCCAACTGTAGTTTTATCCACCCCTGCGACTAACGTCAACGGTGCTTTTTCGGTAACGGCAACTTTTAGCGAAAGCGTGACGGGATTGAGTTTATCAGATTTTACGGTAACCAACGGCAGCCTTAGTAACTTGTCTGGCTCAGGTAGTACTTATACATTTATAGTATCGCCAGCTAATGTAGGTACGGTGACGATTTTATTACCTTCCGGAAAAGTAGTAGATGCCACTAATCAAGGAAATAGTGCATCAAATACGCTTTCTGTTCAGTATTCGGTCGTGCAAAATCAAAATATTGATTTAGCTTTGGATTTAGTGGCTGATAATACTACGGTGCCGTTGTATTCCCCTGTCAATTTTACGCTTACATTGTCCAATTCGGGCACGAGTACGGCGCATAATATAAGCGTTGATTTTAAATTACCGCAAGGTTTTGGATTAAAATCTTCTTTTGCTTCTGTGGGTAATTATAATTCTTGGACAGGAGTTTGGACTTTGGGGGCTTTGGCGCCAGGCGCTACGGCTACAGTTCAGGTCGAAGCTAACCTGAATACCAATAATTCGCTTACGTGTTTTGCGCAAGTGACCGCAGCACAAGAAAATGATGTTGATTCATCGCCAAATAATAACGCTGGGACTGTACCGTCTGAAGATGATGAAGCCGCGGTAACGGTGTCTAGTGGCGCTTCGTCTGGCACAAAACCAACGGCCACCATAACAGGTCCAACAAGTCCAGTAACGGGTACTTTTGATGTGACAGTTACTTTCTCTCAGTCTGTAACTGGCTTCTTTGGCAGTTGGATTGTATCAAATTGTAATGTCATCTCTTTTGGTGGAAGCTTTACTACATTTACAGCGACTGTAGTGCCTATTAATCCAGGGACTGTATCGATTCAGGTTCCAGCCGATTTTGCAATAAGTTCATCTACAGGACAAATGAATACGGCTTCTAATGTTTTTACAGTAGAATATGTTAATACCCCTTCTGGCGTTTATTGCACACCTAATGCCACGCCTTGGAACGACTGGATCAAACGTGTGAAAATTGGTAGTATAGATAAGCATTCTAATAAAGAAGGGTATGGAGATTTTACTAATTTGAGTACGGATTTGGCCAAAGGAACAACTCACGAGTTGACTATTGGTTATGGTCATGGTTATTGGATTTATAGCCAAAATTATCGTGTGTGGATAGATTTTAACAATGACAAGGACTTTGATGACCCAGGTGAAATGGTGCTTGATGCTTCCATTCCTGCTGGCGCTAATGGCTCCAATCCGCCGGACTTAGTGAACAATATCCAAATTCCAGATAATGTCTCTATTGGACAAACTCGAATGAGAGTGGCACTCAATAGAAATGCAAGTCCTACTCCTTGCGGAAATAACGGATTGGGAGAATACGAAGATTATACCGTAAATATTACGGATGGTGGCGGCACAACAAACCCAGGTACGTATTGCAATAGTGCTTCTACTCCTTGGAATGACTGGATTGCGAGAGTCCAAATAAACAGCATTGATAATGCTTCCAATAAAGATGGTTATGGTGATTTTACCAATTTGGTAACGGATGTAGCTAAAGGACAAAACACCAACATTACCATCACACTTGGACATGGGTACTTCGTCTATAATGAATACTACCGTGTTTGGGTCGATTTGAATCATGATGGAGATTTTGATGATGCCAATGAATTGGTGATGAGTAAGATGGTCGCCGCTGCGCCTGATGGCTCTACCCCTGCTCCTTTGGTCGAAGCAATTAACCTTCCAAACTACACCTTGTTGGGGACAACGAGAATGAGAGTCAGTATGCGCAGAGATGGTTTTGGGACAGCTTGCAACCAAGGCGGTAATGGTGAAGTAGAAGACTATACAATCAATGTAACAGAAGGTGGCACTACGGGCCCTACAAACTACTGCACATCCAATGCGACGCCTTGGAATGATTGGATAGCAAGAGTTCAAATCGGTAGTATTGACAAAAATTCCAGTAAAGAAGGATATGCGGATTTTACCGATAATTCTACCAGTCTAACTAAGGGTATTCCTACTCAAATTTCTATTACTTTGGGGCATGGATATTGGATTTATGATGAGCGTTATAATGTTTGGATAGACTTTAATCACGATGGAGATTTTGATGACAATGGAGAGTTAGTAATGTCACAGCTAGTAGCTTCTACAGGGAATAATACAAATCCGCCACCTGTGATTGGCTCAGTCTTAATTCCCAATACTGCCATGAATGGACAAACCAGAATGCGTATTTCTATGCGTCGTGGTAGTGCTCAGTTCATGCCATGTGATGGGAGTGGCTTTGGGGAGACGGAAGACTATTCAATCAATATCCAGAGTGCCACCAATAACTTAGTATATTCCAATCTATTGGATTTTAATGCTGCGGAATACATGGCTGGGGTGAAGACAGGCTGGGTGGTTGATAATGCTGCTGACACAGACTTCTTTGTCTTACAAAGGCTCAACCAAACTAACTTTGTTGATGTCGCTCAGTTTGAATATGAAGCAGGCGTAAATCAATTTGAATATTGGGATGCGAATGCATCTGTTGGGATGAATTACTATCGTATAGAACTACATGAATCCAATGGAGATATTCATTATTCGGAGATAAAAGCGGTACAGATTTTTCCACTAGACCTTGATAATGAAAAGGTTGTATTATTTCCCACCATTTCTAATGGAAACTTCAAGATTAATATGAGTGATTTTCAGGGCCTTGCGGCAAAAGTTGATTTAATCAATGCCACTGGTCAAATCGTGAAATCTTGGAAGTATGATGAGCTCTCTCAAAGCCTTGTGTCTCTCGATATTTCGGGTAAAAAACAAGGCTTGTACTTCGTAAATATTCAGGTTGATGGCAAAAGACCTATTATCGCAAAAGTAATCCTTAAAGAGTAATCCTGTCACCGAAGCCCAAAGGGCAAGCGCATCAACCAGAGAGCAAAGCGAACGACTCAACCAGCGAAGTCCGCAGGACAAGCGACTCAACCAACGAGCAAAGCGAGTGACTCAACCAGAGAGCGAAGCGAACGACTCAACCAGAGAGCGAAGCGAACGACTCAACCAGCGAGCGAAGCGAACGACTCAACCAGAGAGCGAAGCGAGCGACTCAACCAGAGAGCGAAGCGAACGTCTCCACAAAAAAAAGCCCCACTAAACAAATAGCAGAGCTTCTAAAATGAGTTTTATTTCAGCGCCTAATTCACACGAAGTTTCACGGTTTCTCCAATCCAGCACTTTACTTTGACAGATTGTCCAGCATGTAAACCACGCATATGAGCTTCTCCTTTATCTGGATAGCTTTTTCTGTAAGAATTGATTTTTTTGTTAGCTTCGGCAGCGACACTAGGGTCAATAGATTTAGCGTGTGCCCATTTGTCAACAGCAGCTAAGATGACTAAACGCGCATCAAAAGCGTCTCCACAGCTACGGGTTGATTTAGCATAAAGGTCACCGATTAGCATGTACGGCTTGCCCCAGCCGCTACGTAGTTTTGCCGCTTGATAGGCATCAGACCTAGCTTTTGACTTTTGACCAAGCTTACGTCCTTCGATAGAAGCTAAAGACATGTAATAGCTGGCTTTTTTATGGTTGTCTGTTTCTTGGTTGATGGCATCACGGTATTTTGCGACAGCACCACGATAATCACCTGATTTGTAGAGTTTATTGGCGACCATTGCAGGATTATTGGCATCAAACTCTGCTTGCTTCTGCGCATTAATCTTCGCAGCAAATTGGTCATATTTTGCCGCAAGGCTCGCAATCTCTGGGTCATCTTTAGTACAACCATGCTGGATGAGCTCCTTATAAGTAGATTTGATTAAATCAAAGTTATCAGGATCGGCTTTGTAAGCAGGCATTAATTTCGCCTTAAAGTAGTCACAATCAAAGATATAATCTTCAATGGCAACGAAGGCAGTCTTTGTGTCTTCCTTAGTCTTTTTCCAAGTAGCGGCTTCTGCCTTATTGTTTTTGATGTTCAGGTCAGCCACTTCCATCATTTTTTGATAGGCTTGGCGAGCTTCTTCTTTGCTCAGTTGCTTCAAAGGAAAAAGGTAAAGCACCGCTTCGGTTAGCGGGTAAAAAGAAATATACTCTGTTTTTTCGCCACCCAGTTCTAGTGCTTTCATACCAGCATCATAGATTTCTTTTCTAGGTGCGTTGACGGTATATAACAAGTCGTATGCCTTACGCCCATAAGCGTAACTGGCTTCATCTTGATAACATTGAGCCATTTGGTCATAGAGTTCTTTTATTTTGGTAGCGTATTCGGCCTTTTTGGTCTCATCAGACTCTGCTTCAAAGAAGTTTTTGTAGATGTCGATGCCATCGGTATATTGAGTGGAGCGTTTGCCATCCGCAGCTGGAGCCATCTTGAATGCTTTTTTCCACATAGGGAAAGCGGCTTTAAAGTCCCCTTTTTTGATTTGTTGTCGATAGAGTACGTGTGCGGTTTCTGCATCATCAGGATTGCTTGACTGAGCGAAAGTCCCACATTGGGCAACACTTTGCGTAAGCGCAGAAAAAACAAATAGGGCGATAAGCAAGAAAGCTGTTTTCGTCTTTGTCATCTTTAGTAGTATTTTTGTTTGAAAAACCATGATTTATCGGTTAGGCTAAAACTCATTGAAATCTTCACATAAGTTTGGTCTAGGTCAGATGAAACGCCATCTTTACCTATTTCTAGGCCCAAATTTACAAAAGAAATATCTTGTCTTGGAATAATAACGGGAAATCCACCACCAATGGTTATACCGTAACGTCTGATTTGCGAATCGTTAACAAATCTAGGATCTTTACCATAAAAGAGTCCTGCCCTAAAGGCCATCTTTTTCCAGTAGCTATCATACGCCTTTAAATTAGGGAGTTTTTCATAGCCTAATGAAAATTTGCTGGCTGCACCCATCTTGTCCTTGCGGAAACCACGTGAAAAATCATTCCAATTGGCTCCTTCATAATTGAGCCCAATACGGTAGAGCCCTTCAAAAGAATAGCCTACACCTAGAGCATAAAGTAAAGGATGGTTGTTGGTATATTGCACTTCGTCGGCGTGAAAAATGGAGTCTTTTATACCATATGCGGTGCTAATTCGGTTGATTTTTTCGTTGAAAGTGGTGTTGATTTTGAAGCTAGGCTGGATGTAGCCACCAATAGTCAATAAGTCACCACGCAGACCACTTTCCTTTGTTTTGTCCTTAAAGCGATAATCCCAGATAGCACCTAATTTTATATTTGTGCCTTTATAACTATAATCCGTGATGTATTCATTGTTATAGATGTGGATGATGGTATCGCTAAAACGATTGTATTGGGTCTCGGATACCTTGCCTAACAAAAAGCCCAAATTGGCTCCGAAGGCAAAGTTTTTATATTTTGCGGCATTAGACCAGTTGATTTGATAAGAGCCCCCTTCACCCGTAAATTTATAGTTGACTGTTAAGTCATCTTTCGTAATCGTGTTCTCTACGTCATAACCGACCTTAGTGTAAGGAGATAAACCAATACCCATCCCAAATCGCCAATCACTTTTGCGACCTTCCAACTCCCTGTTGAAGTCATTGACCAAAGAAAGACCCAAGTTGATATTGTCAAGTCCTCCTGTCCAATTGGTGATTTTGTCTTTGGGCGAGCTGATGGTGTAGTTTTTTCCGCTGATACCTATATCAAAAGATGTGGCTCCAAGAAACGCAAAAGAAGCGGGGTTCATTGGATTTAGGTTGTTTCTATCGTGATAAATAGCCGACAGACCACCGAGAGATCGAGACGATAGCACTTCTCCAGACTGAAAATTTCCTAGTCCAAATCTAGAATAAGGAGATTGCACTTGTGGTTGGCAAAAAGCAACCACAGGGGCTAGTAGTCCGAAGATAAAAAAGAATTTCTTTATGTTCATTCAATGTTTTTTCTGAAAAGATAAGCCTCCTAAAAAGGACTCATCCAATGGTATATTGTCAATAACAATATGTTTAAAAAATTACGCTTGCGCAAAAAAGTTATAGGCGTAAATGCTATATAATCCTGTCAAAACAAGATCTCGCTCGACAAAGGTCGAAAAATTTAAGTTCTTAGCCAAAAAATTAGCATCTCCACCTGTCAAAATAGTGCGTGTTTTGCCCATCTTGCGCTGAATACGACGGCGAAAGTCCGTTATTTCTAACAAACTCCCACGAATTGCTCCGTTTTGGAGTGCGGTTTCGGTGCTTTTGCCAATCATTTCCTTCGGCAAAGATACCGAAACTATGGGTAACTGTGCCGTAAATTCATGCATTGCTTGCAATCTCATCTTTAATCCAGGCGCTATATTCCCGCCCAAATATATGCCGTCCTTGGAGAGTACTTCGTATGTCATGCAGGTGCCTGCATCAATAATGAGTACATTCTCATGAGCAAATAACCAATGCGCACCACAAACGGCGGCTAGCCGATCCCTGCCCAAAGTCTCCGGTGTCATATATTCGGATTGTATGGGGACTGGTGTGTCATGGGTCAACTCAACATGGTGTCCAAATCCTTTGATTTGCGACATTATAACGTCAGAAATATTTCCTGTTGCACTATATATGGTAGATTTAACAGAAAATTGTTCAATGATTTTATTGGGAATTCTTTTTTCACCTAATAGAACGGCTCGATGAAGGAGTTGTCCCTTGCGGTCAAAAATACCGTATTTGGTCGAAGTATTACCAATGTCTATCGCTAAAAGCATCGTAAGATTATTGCTCTGCTTTGTGGTGAAAATCCATGATGTTGCCCATAGAATAACATTTGCGGCAACGCGGCTCGTAACTGTCTTTCTCTCCCAATAATACTTTGGATTGGTCTGCTGCTAGTCGGTAGGAATGAGTCGCTAGGTTGCCACAATGCACGCATATTGGGTGCACTTTCGTGATGTATTCTGCTACGGCCAACAAAGACGGGATCGGCCCAAATGGCTCGCCCTGAAAATCCATATCTAGTCCAGCTACGACTACTCTTTTTCCCGAAAGGGCAAGTTGCTCACATACCTTAACTAACTCATCGTCAAAGAATTGGGCTTCATCCACACCAACTACAGTCGCTTCGCCTACATGCTCCAATATATCCACAGACTTGCTTACAGAAATAGCCAGAAGTGCATTCTTATCGTGTGATACCACTTCGGTATTTGAATATCGGATGTCTATATTCGGCTTAAAAATAATGACTTTCTGATGAGCAAAACTAGCCCGTTTTAGCCGACGGATAAGCTCTTCGGTCTTGCCTGAAAACATGGCACCGCATACGACTTCGATCCAACCGCTACGTTGACCCTTAAAATGTGGTTCTAAAAACATGTATTGAGATTTGCTGCAAAAGTACAGATTTCTTGTGGGTCTTTCCTAAGACTTGGGCTATTTATTCTGTAACTGTTTAGGTGCTCCTATTTTTAGGTAGGAAATAGGCATTTTTGTGTATGTTGAAGCTATTTTTTTTGAAGCGTAGCTACGTAATAAAAAAATAGCAAAAACAGGCGTAAAAAGGGCATTTTGTGGTAATAATCTGCGGGTACCTAAATAGTTACAAGATGTAATAAGTAGATTGCTGCCTTTTGTTATGTTTTTTCTTCTTACTTGTAGTCTTAGGGGGCAAGTAATGGTGAAACTATTAATCTATTGCCATGGAAATATACTGTGACTGTACCGATGATATCCAATAAGATGGGGCTTTACAGTAGATGGAAGGTAGGATAAGGGGCTTTGATGAGTTAACTTTTGAGCGACTTAATCTCATCCATCAAGTTTTTGATGACACGCTCATACATGGTGGAAATTTTATCAATAGTTTGCTCGTATTTCTCTTCGAGTCCAGAGTAAACATTCTCGACATATCCATTGGTGATGGTGTTATTATTAAACGTCACATTTCGGTCAGAGCCTGTAAAAAGAATCTCGGTGGGGTCAGTTTCAAGAAAGTCAGCAATTTTGAGTAGTCTTTGGGTGTCTAATTTTGTAATTCCGTTTTCTATTTTTGCGTAAGCAGACTGCGACATACTGAGATGAGCCGCTACGTCTCCTTGGGAAACTCCTTTTCTTAATCTGATACTTTTTATCTTTTCTCCGATAGCATTAGTCATAATTAGGTGATTTTAGTCAATAATTAACAAGGATAGGCAAAAATTGGTGAACATTGGATGAAAAATTGTTATTTCTTTGCAGTGTAGATGTAATCTTTCTAGTGTGCTGAAAGATTTTGTACTTTTAATTTTCGTCCTTTCTAAGGATGTTAAGAGTAATTTTTTTGTTAATTAATTTTTTCACCTAATAGAACGGCTCGATGAAGGAGTTGTCCCTTGCGGTCAAAAATACCATGCTAGTTTGCCTAAATTTTATTATACTGTTATTGCGGTGGCATGTGAAAATGCTGCTGGGTTGATTGCTAGTTCTCAAATAGATGAAAGGAATATGATTGATGCTATTTATGACAATGCATTTTTATCGACCACAGGTAGCTTTCCAGGAATCAAGAGGAAAAATGATGGTCATGTTCTTACTTATTATGTAAATGCTCCGCCTGGTGCATCTTGTACTTCAAATGTTAGTGGTTTGTTATCTGATGGCGATGGCAGGTGTGGAGCGTGGGCTCAATTTTTTATACAAATAATTAAAATTCAAGGAATTACAGGTAGTCATTTAGTAGCGTTGTATCCTAAGGGAGGGGGATTACCCTATTATATAACAAGTTTAACAAGCAACGAAAAGAAGAAGGCAATGGATGCTGTGAAAGCAAAGTATCCTGGTAAGAGTGGGTCTATTTATATGGAGTATAATCACTTTTTAGTTAAGAACGACATGAATTTCAATGATATAACGTGGGATGCGTTCATTTATATGGAGTATAATCACTTTTTAGTTAAGAACTGGGGGGGAGTTTCAAATGGAGATTTAATTGAGTTGCCTTTAGCTTATAATAAGCCAGATGATAATGATGGATATGAAACGGCAAAATCTGATTTCGGTAAGACTGGTATTTCGGGGCAAGGAAATGTGCCAGAACCAAGATCAATATTTTTGAATCATGCTGTTGTTTTTTATGGAAATAAAACCTATGATCCATCATACGGGAAAAAGTACGATGAACTTGGAATTGGGAAACTTGAGCAAGCAAGTTGTGATGCTGTTAAGGGATGTATAATTCGGGTGGCACATAGTCAAAATGATAAGAAATTTTACTTTTATGTTCTTAGCAAGAATACGGCTAGTATAGAGTTAGATTATCAAATTATAAATTAAATAAAATGAAAGAATCAGGTTTGTTGTTCATATTACTTCTTCAATTTTCGTCAATACTCTTTAGTCAGCAAATGACTGGTGTTAAAACAGTTGTGGCTGATACAATAGACGAAGATGTGCATTATTGGATTTATAGTGACCTTGGGGATACAATTTCCTTTAAATTAGGTGTTCCTAAGGTTGAGAATATTTTTGATGAAAATACTCAAATTTTTGTTGATGACAGTTTTTTTGTAGTGGTAACAGTAGGGTACAACCAAGTCCCTTTACAAGATGTTTATGAAATAGGAAAGAGTTTTGTTGTTTCGGCTGGATTTAAATCGAATAGTAAATGGGTTCAGGATTATGTGAGCAGTCCTGTTCCATACAATTTTAAAACGGGATTCACTGAATTTCATTTGGATACTGTTGAGATAGTAAATGGAACATTATTAAGGGTTGAGTTCGATTTTATTAATTATTTAACAGATGAAGTTCGTCGGAAAGAAACTGAAATATATATTGGTGCTCAAGGTTTTTTTGACATAAAAGAAAATCGTAGTTTGACATCTCGCTGGTCTCTTGATGATAACTTCTATATAAGTAATTCTCCGAGGCTTCCAATCTATAAGCTGGAAAAATGGAATGAACAAAGAAAAAATAAAAAATAAGACAAGATTCTGTTTGGGGAGAAGATGAAGAAATAAGGTGAATCTAGCGATGTCAATTGATAGGACACACTTCATAATTCTTCTCAACAATCAAATGTTTTACCTTAAATTTAATATAATGAGATATACAATAATATTAATACTTTGTTTTTCTTTTTTTCAAAAGTCTTTCTCGCAAGAAAATAAATTATCTGTCATTGAAGAAGGCGGCTTCAATTCTGTTGTTCTAG
>CAMZKG010000284.1 GCA_947311105.1 uncultured Saprospiraceae bacterium | reverse complement strand
CCTCCAACTTTTTCCTTGATTAAGGCAAAAATTGAAGCTGTATGATATTTAGAAGCTCTGTTGTAGCGGCTACCGCCGTTCTCTCCCTTCGGCCGCTGCCGCACCCGACCCTTCGGGATCGGTCGTTCACGTCAGAAGTCTTCACCGTGACCCGCTACGCCTACGTATTCACACAACTTCCCTTCTTAGCCCATAGCTTCGCTATGGGCTAAGAAGGGAAACCTCTACGGGCCCTACGGGGTTTTAGGTTGACCGTATATTTAATTTTCAAACCTAGCTTCAGACAATAAGCAGCAACTTATTGGAGCGACTCGTGCAAGGCTACAACCTATATTTCATACTATACTCAGCCCCTTACTCATCAATTTTGACATAGTCACTCATACAGCTTGCGCAAAGGCATTTGGTGCCAAATTGCTCATTAATTCTAGATAAAGTAAGACTTGGGATGTTCAAATTATTGCACCAACAATACTCATTGCTATAGCAGGTCATCGGCTTGCCACATCGCCCACAATCCTTCACAAAATCCCAACCTTCTTCTATGGTTGCAGAAGCAACCTGACCGCTCAATGGTGGGTTCATTTTCGACAACCTAATGACAAGACCGTCCATTGCTGTAAAATGATTTTGGAGTTCTTCCTTTAGGTTCAAGATGACGGTTTCTATCAAGTCCATGGGGTTATTCATCACCCCTTTACAAATCTGATGAATGGCTTCATAGTTCATAGTTTGAGTGATATCGTCTTCATCAGCTGCATCTTCGATGTTTGTTTCAATAACTACATCAAGCAAGAAGTGTCCACCAATTAGCTTTTCTTCGGGATAGACCCCATGAAAAGCGTGAAATTTCATTCCTAGGAGAGAGATTTGCGCCATTTTTTTCTTTATTTTTTAGCGATAGGAATTAGAATCGTAAAAATAGTTCCATTTCCTTCACTTTGTAGGTTTAGTTTCCACCCATGCTTGCGGCATATATTCCTTACGTAAAACAAGCCCAATCCAAATCCTTTGACATTATGCACATTGCCCGTAGGTATCCTGAAAAATTTCTTAAAAATCTTTTTTTGGTACTCTTTAGGGATACCTATCCCCTTATCAGAAATAGTTATTTTGACGGCATTATTCACTTTGATACAAGACAAACCAATCACCAGTTCATCTTCACTATATTTTATCGCATTGTCTAATAGATTATGAAGAATATTGGTCAAATGCAACCGATCCGCTTCCACGATTACATCACCTTCGCACAGTTCTAGATTAAATACTCCTTTGGACTCATCCACCCTTAATTGCACGCTATAAGCGATATTTTGGAGCAAATCATTTAGATGAATCGGCTCAAGCTTGAGTTTAAAGTCTCTTTTTTCAATCCTAGCAAATTGAAGTACTTTTTCCACTTGCTTGTTCAAGCGATTATTCTGCTCTTTAATAATCGCTGCATATTGTTGTAATCGCTTATCCTGTTGGATGGCAGGCGTTCTCAACAAAACATCTGAAGAAATATTTATGGTAGAAATAGGCGTTTTGAATTCATGGGTCATATTATTGATAAAATCCTTTTGCATTTCCGAAAGGCGCTTTTGTCGCAAGATAACCGAGATACTATAAATAAAAAAGATAATCGCCAAAAATAACAATGCCGAGAATATAATCGGCAAAGTCATACTCCGGAAGATATATCGCTGATTTTCGGGAAAACGAACCCCAAAATAATAGACAAAATTATCATCTGTCTTCAACTCTTCCGTTAATGGTTTACTCGTTTCAACCTGAGAAGATAAAGCGACATACTTTCCGCTGACCATCTTATTAGTTTCACAGTCATATATCCCGTATTCGAAATCTTCGTTCAATGCCGCTTCATTGAATTCTTTTTTTAACAAAAACTCCAAAATCTCCGCACTAAAGGAGTTGTTTACATTCACAATGTAATAATTGGGATCTACCCGCTTGATTAAATCTTCGGCAGGCAATTCGCCACCGCTTAGGTCAGCTAGCTCTTCGGCGACATTAGACAAGGTCAATATCACCTTTTGGTGAAACTCCTTCTCATTTAGCTGCCAGCTTTTAGTTATCCAATAGGTTTGGACAACGATAATCGCCGCAATAGCAATAGCACCCAAGATGACTACACGAAATATTGTGCTGTTCTTCATGTCGCAAAGTTAGTTATTTTGTGGGATAATAGAGTATTGGAATATTAGGGCATTGGGCTATTGATGTATAAAAACACCCCTTTCGTCTATAAACCAGCCGATTACCCATTTATTTTTCGCATATTACACGCCAAATGAAAATCGCTGTAACAAAACCAAGAAATTTCAGTCTTACAAAAAAAAGTAACAGTTTAGGTGCCCTATTTTTAGGCAGGAAGTAGGCATTTTAGGACAAAAATTTATGGACACCCTAAACATTTACAAAAAAAATAACCAAATGAGCAAGTTAACCGTTACCAACCTTAACAAGACCTATCCCAATGGCGTCAAAGCCCTGAATAATGTCTCTTTCGAAATCGAAAACGGCCTTTTTGGCCTGCTAGGCCCCAATGGCGCTGGCAAATCATCACTCATGCGAACATTAGCGACTTTGCAAGAAGCCGATAGTGGTTCGGCAATGTTAGATGGTATCGACATCCTTAAGCAACCCGCCGAACTTCGCAAGGTATTGGGCTAT
>CAMZKG010000283.1 GCA_947311105.1 uncultured Saprospiraceae bacterium | reverse complement strand
TTCTTGCCAGATTGCCGCCACCGTCTCCAATATCCTTTGCAATGATAACGGAACGGCTTCCGATGATTCTGATGATATTTTTACTTTTGACTTAAATGTGACGGGGAGCAATACGGGTGCTTCTTGGTCTGCCAACGACCCGAATAATTCATCTGGCAATTATAATACTACTATCAACTTAGGTACGTATCCGATTAGTGGCGGTGACTTGAGTTTTACGGTAACGGATAGCGATGATAATACTTGTTCCACTTCCGTAAGTGTCTCTGTACCAACGACTTGTTCTAATTCTTGTCAAATTGCTGCGACAGTTTCCAATATTCTTTGCAATGACAACGGAACGCCTACCGATGATTCTGATGATATTTTTACTTTTGACTTAAATGTAACGGGGAGTAATCTAGGCGCTTCTTGGTCTGCCAACGACCCGAATAATTCATCAGGAAATTATAATACTACTATCAACTTAGGCTCGTATTCGATTAGTGGCGGAGATTTGAGTTTTGCGGTAACGGATAGCGATGATGCTGCTTGTTCCACTTCCGTAAATGTCTCTGTGCCAACGACTTGTTCCAATTCTTGTCAGATTGCTGCCACCGTTTCCAACATCCTATGCAATGACAACGGAACGCCTACCGATGATTCTGATGATATTTTTACTTTTGACTTAAATGTGACGGGTAGTAATACAGGCGCTTCTTGGTCTGCCAACGACCCAAATAATTCTACTGGCAATTATAATACTAACGTCAGCCTGGGCACGTATCCGATTAGTGGCGGCGACTTGACTTTTACGGTAACGGATAGTGATGATGCTGCTTGTTCCTCTTCCGTAAATGTCTCTGTACCCAATTGCCCATCGAATCAGCCCCACAAAAAGAATCTCGAAATGCTACTCACGCCCAACAATGATGGAGAGAATGATGAATTAATATTCTCGGAAATAAGCCCGCACCTAGGCTCACAATACCCTAACAATCAACTAGTTGTATATTCAAGATGGGGTAACATTGTGTATCAAGCTAAGGGCTACGATAACGACTGGAAAGGCGATTACAACGGCGCCACGCTACCCGATGGCACCTATTATTTCACTCTTCAACTCAAGGACAACAAAGGCAGCTCCTACAAAGGATACATCCTAATTGTTCATTAAGCCCAAGAAAAAATGAAAAAGAATTTACAAATAATTATCTGGAGTTTGATACTTGCTTTTGCCAGCAATGGCCATGCACAACAGCAGGCGGCATTCTCTCTGTACAATCAATTTGAAGGTATCTATAACCCTTCAGCAGTACCCAATGAATACATCAATTTTGAACACAATCTAATTTTTGGAGCAGATGCACGCCAGCAATGGACTAATCTACCTTCAGCGCCCAAGACCCAATTTTTAAAGGGTGAATATATCACAGATTTTGACAATACTTTTAATTTATTGATGGGTGGTTATGTCGTCAATGACAAAGTAGGCCCTATATCTACGACAGGCTTCTTTTTTAGGCTTGCAGGAATCATGAGTAATTACGATCCAGTTTTGGGCGGCATCTCGGCTGGGCTTCAACTAGGAGCCATCCAATACAAAATCAACACCACTAGCTTACAAGCAAAGTACCCTAATGATATTTTGACTTCGCAGGACATTCAGGCGACTAAGCCACAATTGAGCTTAGGGGTAAGTTATTACAATAGTTTCAAAGATGGAATATTTGCCGACACGAAGCTAAACACAGGTATATCTATTACTCATTTGGGGTTTAATCAAGCATTATTTAAGGATGACGCCCATCAATTTGAGATTAAAACCGATAGGCACTATTACGGCTATGCCAAATTGCGCAAATCCTTTTATGAAGAACAGGCGCTAGAGTTCAACACCTGGATTCGCTATGTCAAAAATATGCCCGTCAATATGGATGCGCACCTTGTTTTTGACATCAATGATAACTTCTCGGTAGAACTCGGAACCAATAGCGCAGGAACGGCTCATGGTGGTATCGGCCTAAACCTATTCGATGTTTTTGGCGGAAGCGACAACTTGATGCACATTGGCTACAGTTTCAACCCATCCTTTTTGAAATCAGGTCTTGCTTTTGGAAATTCTCATGAAATCTTTGTGAGTTATTCTTTTGAGCGGTGATAACACTCAAAGACCATCATACACCTTCATCCCCAAATAAATAGCCAGCAAACCCAACAATAGAGATACACCCAAATACAAAAAAGCCATACCCGTTTGGCCTTCTTTGAGCAAGAGAACCACTTCGCCAGAAAAGGTTGAAAAGGTGCTAAATCCACCACAAAAACCAGTCATCAAAAACAAACGATAGTTTTCTTTCCACGAAGGGTTTAAGAGATAATGCGCCATCAATAAGCCCAAGACAAAGGAACTCACCACATTAGCGACTAACGTTCCGAAAGGAAATTGACCATAGGTTAAATTCAGTCGCCAGCCTAGATAAAAACGTAGAACACTTCCTAATCCACCACCAATAAAAATAGACAATCCCCTAAGTATCATTTTGGCTTAACCTTTATTTTAGTCGTTAACACATTGGACTCATCAACTTTTATTTCCCCTTTTAAAGGAAAGTCGTCTTGTTTTGCATCCAACGTTTTTTCTCTCTTTTTTGCGTAAGCGGATAGAAGCGTAGATACTAAAGTCGCTACCCCCACAATCAACAACACTAGATAGGTTGTGCCTATTGATTGCAACTTAAAGGCCATCCCAAAAAATAGCAAAGTTCCGCCAACTAATATTCCCGTAGCTTGCATGTGCGACAATCCCAAATCCAAAAGTACGTGATGAATATGTGTCTTATCTGGCGAAAAAGGCGACTTGCCCTTGAGCATTCGGCGGATAAACACCCGCATGGTGTCAAACAGCGGTAAAACCAATAAACTAACCACTATCGCAGGCACGGAATCAAACCACAAAGGATTTTCAGGGGTCAAATGCCCATTGGCTTCCATAAAATGAATCGCCAATACAGCCAAAGTCGTACCCACCAACAAAGAGCCTGTATCACCCATAAAAATCCGCGCTGGTGTATAATTATATTTTAAAAATCCCACCGTTGCTCCCAACAAAGAAAAAGACAACACCGCATATCCGATATCCCCCAACATCCAAAACCAGGTGCCAAACAACCCAGCCAAAAGCACCGTCAAGCTCCCTGCCAAACCATTAATCCCATCAATCAAATTAACAGAATTAATCACAACGATGTACGTAAACAAAGAAATAAGCACCGCCACCCAATGTGGCAACCCCCAAACTCCAAACACCCCATAAAGACTAGTAATCAATACACCTGCTCCAAAAATCAAAACTAAAGCAGCAGCAATTTGCCCATATAGTTTTTTGCGCGGAGCCAAAGGCAATATATCATCGCGAACACCTATCAGAAAAATTATAAAAAAGGCCACCAATACATATTGCAAGGTCGCAAAAGCGCGAAAAGGCGCCCAAAATGCTAAGGACATCATCATACCTGCAAATATACCTATCCCCCCCAAAGACGGCGTAATCTCCGTATGAGATGAGCGTCCATTAGGTACATCGTACAACTTCTTGACTTTCGCAACGTTTATGATAGGCGGTATAAGAAAAAAAGTCACTACAAATGCCAAAGCAGCGCTGTACAAAGGGATGTAGGTCATCAATGTATGATTTTCAGTTTTTGTTAGGCTTAACAAATGTAAGGGATTTTCAAATATATCACAATCATCTCACGAAATAAGCCTATGTTTTCTGCAAATTTTGCACAAAACTTCTTTTTTATTACACAAAAAGTGCTTCTTTTGCCGCAAACTTTGTACTTTTAGTCTGTCACATTACAAAAAAAAGACAATTGACATTTGAAGATTACAAAAAATTAGCTCCTTCTATCCCCCAAACGCCTGGTGTATATCAATACAAAGACAACTTGGGGGTAACACTCTACGTCGGAAAAGCCAAAAACCTAAAAAATAGAATTGCGTCTTACTTTGGCAACAAAAAACACATCTCTGGTAAGACAAAAACGATGCTAAAAAATGCTGCAAAGCTAGAATTTACGCTTGTTGAGACCGAAACCGACGCCCTTTTACTGGAAAGTACGCTTATCAAAGACCTACAACCACGATATAATGTCATGCTCAAAGATGGCAAGTCTTATGTCTATATTTGCATCAAAAAAGAGCGCTTCCCAAGGGTCTTTCTGACTAGACGTGTCATCAGGGATGGTTCGACTTATTTTGGACCTTATACCAGCAAGTACAAAGTGACCATTATTTTAGACCTAATTAAGCAATTATTTAAGCTTCGAACTTGTACACTCAACCTTTCGGAAAAAAATATCAAGGCTAATAAATTTAAGGTGTGCTTGGAGTACCACATCAAAAATTGCGATGCACCATGCGTCAACTATGAATCCGAAAAAGAATACAATCACAAAATCTTTCAAATTAAAAACATCCTAAAAGGACACTTCAAGCAGGTAAAAAATTACATCAAAGAAGAGATGCAAAAACAAGCCGAGCAGCTCAACTTTGAAAAGGCTCAAGCATTAAAAGAAAAATTGACTGTCTTTGAAAATTATCAGAGTAAGTCAACGGTAGTTTCCACAAGTATTTTAGACTTGGATGTCTTCTCCATTCAGGTTGACGAGCAAATGGCGTATGTCAACTATCTAAAAATCATTGATGGTGCCATCATTCATGCTCAAACTTCCGAAATGACCATGAATCTCAATCAAGACAAACAACAACTTTTGGCCTATGCCATTCCCATTTTGCGCAAGCGTTTTGAAAGTGTTTCTACAGAGATTGTTGTTCCTTTTGACCTTCTGCTTCCGCAAAATGATATACAAATCACCGTGCCTGTTATCGGAGACAAAAAGAAATTGCTTGACCTTTCGGAAAAAAATCTAAAATACTTCATCCACCAAAAATTACGCAAAGCAACCGAATATGCCAACCGCCAAACTTCCACCGAAAGAGTCCTAACTACACTTCAAAAAGACTTGGGTATCAAGGAGTTACCAATACATATTGAGTGTTTTGACAACTCCAATATCATGGGTACCAACCCCGTTTCTTCGTGTGTTGTATTCAAGAATGCCAAGCCTTCCAAAAAAGATTATCGACACTACAATGTCAAAACAGTCGAAGGTCCCAACGACTTTGCATCCATGGAAGAAGTCGTCTATCGGAGATACAAAAGGCTACTTGACGAAAAACAAAGCTTGCCCCAGCTCATTTTAATTGACGGCGGAAAGGGTCAATTGAGCGCTGCGGTTTCCAGTCTCAAAAAATTAGATTTGTACGGAAAAGTAACCATTGTAGGCATTGCCAAAAGACTGGAAGAGCTTTATTTCCCAGGAGAGTCCGCCCCACTCCACATCAATAAAAAATCCGAATCGCTCAAGCTCATTCAACATGCCCGCAACGAATCCCATCGTTTTGCCATCAATTTTCATCGACTCAAACGCTCCAAAGCCATGCTACACAGTGAGCTCCATGACATTCCAGGCATTGGGCCCAAAACGGCTGAAAAATTGCTCGCACATTTTGGATCTGTCAAGAAAATTAGAGAAGCAAATATGGAAGTATGGGAGAAAGTCATTGGCAAAGCTTTGGCTAAAAAATTGAATGGATATTTTGGGGAAAAATAGTATTTTTTGACACTAATTTTCGCTAATTACACTAATCACGGCATAACGCTATTCGTGTGCTTTCTGTCTTTTGACGTTAATTTCGGCATCGGCAATTTGGAGTCCTTCACTTCAACCGATAATTTTTATAACTAAAATCCAGCCCTAGGTACTTTTTCAAAAAGAGCTTGGCTTTGTATTTTAGCGGAAGTGAATTTTGAGATAAATCATAATCAAATCGCCAGTTTTTTTCTTGAATCCTTTTTTGCATCACTTGGGGATGGCTACCTTCAAACTGCTGCAAAGCGTCTATCTCAGAATAATCAAAGTCTTCTCGCTTGGCGACATTTTGCTCCATCCATTCATCATCGTGCCACAACTTATTAAATGTCTCTTGCTTCTTTTGCATTTTTTGGGGCGGCTTGACCCAGCCATAATGATAGATGGCGGCATCAATCTTTTTAACCCATAATTTTTGGTTGTCTCCCTTTCGGAAACCTTGTGCATCCCGATAAGAATAAATTTCTGGATTATTTTTTATGACCCTAATTTCGTTGGCATACCATTTTGGCGAAAGCCCTACATAGTCGTACGAACCATAAAAATGAACATAGTCAAAAAGTAAACCTTCTACTCCATCATCGTCTTTCCATTCTTTCATCGCTTGCGCAATAATAGGCAGGTATTTTTCATGTACCACCTCGTCTCCCTGAATGTAAAAAGCCCAGTCCACCTCTTTACTGATTGCCCGAAAAGCCTTGTCCGTTTCCAATGCCAGCACACGCCCACCTTCCCGCAAGTAGTCATCCCACACCGTTTCAATAATTTTTATTTTATCACTTTGAATACCTTGAATCAATTCGAGCGTCGCATCATCCGACTGCCCTACCGCCACTACAAATTCATCACAAATTGGCAAAATAGACAAAATCGCTTCGACAATCGGATAGTCATACAACAACGCATTTCGAATAAAGGTAAAACCTGCAACTTTCATAACTAATTAATTATCAATGCGTTACTCCAAATCTTCTGGAGACCACACCCGTTTTTCAAAATCAACAATGCAGTGATTTTGGATGGTGATGCCTTCTTTTTCTAATCGCTCTTGCATGGTGGTTGGCGTCTCAAAATGAAGACGTCCTGACAGTTCACCTTTTCGATTTACTACACGATGTGCGGGAATAGTCGCATCAATCAAGTGGCACTTATTCATCGCCCAGCCAACCATACGTGCGGAACCCAAAGCCAAATAATCGGCTATCCGCCCATAAGTGGTCACCTTCCCTTTCGGAATTAATCGGACAATATCATAAATATCTTGTTGATATTGCGACATGTTATTCGCCCAAAATGGCTTGCTTAATTAGTGCTTCTATCTCTACCCCCAGCTCTGGGTTATCTTCCAAAAACTGAATGGCGCTATTGCGTCCTTGGGCTATTTTGGTGCCGTTGTAACTATACCACGAACCACTTTTTCCGACAACATCGTAAGCCACACCTAAGTCTAGTATTTCTCCGTTTTTGGAAATACCTTTACCATAAATAATGTCAAACTCCGCCACCCTAAATGGTGGAGCCAGCTTATTTTTTGCGACTTTTACTTTGACATGATTACCAAAAATATTGCCTTCGGCATCTTTTAGGGCAGGACCACTACGCCGAATATCTAAGCGCATCGAAGCATAAAATTTTAGGGCATTACCGCCAGTAGTCACTTCGGGATTGCCAAACATCACGCCGATTTTTTCACGCAATTGATTAATAAAAATCAACGTGGTATTTGTTTTTCCGACGATGGCGGTAAGTTTTCGCATGGCTTGAGACATCAATCTCGCTTGCAAGCCCATCTTGGAATCGCCCATTTCGCCTTCAATTTCGGCTCTCGGAACTAGGGCCGCTACCGAATCCACGACAATAATATCTATCGCAGCGGAACTAATTAAGTTTTCTGTGATTTCTAAAGCTTGCTCTCCAAAATCTGGCTGAGAGATTAATAAGTTGCCGACATCTACGCCAAGGTTGGCGGCATAATTTCTATCAAAGGCATGCTCTGCATCAATAAAAGCGGCAATTCCCCCCGCTTTTTGGCACTCGGCAATCGCATGAATGGCCAAAGTGGTTTTGCCCGAAGATTCGGGGCCATAAATCTCTATCACCCGACCATAGGGCAATCCGCCAATGCCTAGTGCCAAATCTAAGCCCAATGAGCCTGTAGAAATGACATTTTCTTCCACCACCTGACGATCTCCCAAACGCATGACGGTACCTTTGCCATAAAGCTTGTCCAACTTATCCATGACAAGTTGAAGTGATTTTTTCTTATTTTCAAGTTCTTTTGACATATTTAGTGTGTGTCTTTTCTTTTTTGATGCAAATCCATCAGCGAAATTAGGTAATTTTAAGCATCTTACAAAGCAAAACAAATTTGTTTCGTATTTTGCGCAAGCAGAGAAGTACCATCTCCTTGGAAGCCTAACAAAATAACCCTACCTTTGTTCCTCCACAAACTACGCAAACATGTTAAAATACAAGGTATTTGCCAACCAATTGATGTCCTTAGCGGATGCTCGTTTTTTTGCGGCTCAAGGCGTCGATTGGATTAGCTTTTTACTTACTCCCGGTCACCCAACGTCCATAAAACCTTCAGACTTAAAAGAAATTAAAGAATGGGTGGAAGGGCCTGCTATCGTTGGGCGATTTATCCAACCCTTTCGCAAAGAAATTGAAGATGCGATCGCATTGTATGACTTGGATGCGATAATGTTAGACGAACAAACCCCTTTAGACGTTATTCAGGAAGGGTTTTCGGTGACTATTTTTAAGGAAATTAATCTCACTGACGACTCTAATTGGGCACAAAAATTAGAATGGGCAGCTCCTTTTGTCGATTACTTTATTTTGGACATCACCCACGCAAATGAAGACAACATCAAGACAATCAATGAGTTATGCCGCACTTATGATATATTCCTAGCAGAAGAAAATAATAATTTACTCCCCAAACAAATAGAAGCCCTACGGCCTACAGGGCTTGTTGCCAATGCCATTGGTCGGGAAGAAATCGTTGGTATCAAATCATTTGAAGAGCTAGATTCGTTGTTTGAATACTTACAAGATGACGCAGATTAGGCAGTGGCTGGCGCAGTTATTAGGACTTAACTCACACAAAGAATCAGACAATTCCATGAAGTACCTTATCGTAGGTCTTGGCAATATCGGTCAAGAATATAAAAACACTAGACACAATATCGGCTTTTTAGTCGTAGATGCCCTTGCGGAAAAAAAAGAGGCCACCTTTGAGCCCAACAAGCAAGGTGATACGGCAAAATTTAAGCATCGTGGCCGCTCTTTTATCCTACTCAAGCCCTCTACTTACATGAATTTGAGCGGCAAAGCAGTAAGATATTGGATGCAAAAAGAAAAAATCCCTATCGAAAGGGTCATTATTATTGTGGATGATTTGAATTTACCTTTCGGAAAAATTCGCTTGCGCAATAAAGGCAGCGACGGTGGGCACAATGGACTGAAGAGTATTAATCAAGTCGTCGGACAAAATAATTATCCAAGGATTCGTATTGGCGTCGGTAATGACTTTCATAAAGGCAAACAAGTCGATTATGTACTAGGGGAATGGTCAGACGAAGAAAATGATGCTTTACCGAAGATTATTGAGCGGACTACAAAAGCCATTTTGGATTTGCCCGTTATTGGGGTGGGTCGGACTATGACGGAACTGAATAAATAAATTTTTGTTTGTTCTTGCGATGGAGAAGGGCGGGAACACGGATTGGACGGATGTAACGGAAAAGGACGGATTTTTTATTTGCTGCGCAAATGACGGATTTATCATATAAAATCAGTACAAATCAGCAGCATCTGTGCTTTCTGTGTTCTTGTTCTCATGGTAGGGGCAGGAACACGGATTGGACGGAACTTGCCCCAAGATAAACAACTAAGGTTCAAAGGTTTATAAAAAAAAGATTGCAAGTCTATAAGCCGGATTCTGTACATCATTGCTGATGCTTCTATCATTTATCTAGGCCTAAAGTCACCCTTAAGCTCTATCTGCCTACCCTTCTTGGCTAGCGTACTAGATGGGCGAGCAACCCAAAAATCCGAAGATTACCAAGATATACGTGACATTTCAACCCATAAGGTTTACCTCAATCTGCTATTACTAACAAACCGCGTGCGCTCTTACCGCACGTTTTCACCCTTACCCAACAAGTTGGGCGGTATATTTCTGTGGCACTATCTGTATTTCCGCAAGGGAAACCCCATCCGTTAGATGGTATGGCGCTCTACGTTGTCCAGACTTTCCTCATCTCCTAAAAGATGCGATAGAACGACTTGCAATCAATTAAAGAACAAGCCACTTGTGTTTTTTGTTGCCAAGCCCTTCAACTATCTGCTCATCCATCAAATTTCGCTGTGCTTCCGCGCTTCAAACTAGCCACAAAGGACACAACTAATTGATTTATAGTCATTTACAACACAGGCATAATTATTTTAAATTTGTCTTACCAATTAGCCGTTAGCCCATTGCATCTTTAAAGCTTGCGCAAAACAAAACTATGCAAAAATATATATCTATGAACAAAGGTCAAAATTGTAACAAATATCCTTTTTATGAGTATGTAAATGGTGATACAGCTACCCAATTGCAGTATAATATTGAGCTTGCTCCGAAAAGTCGTTGCTACCACTAGTTTAAAAAATGGGGCAAAATATTATTTTGTTCAATTGCGCAATCGTGCAATTGTTCATCTGAAACCAGCCCTAAAGTCATTGTTAAAATAGAGCCTATAGAATAAAGTTTTGTGGGCTCCCCGAACAAAATTCATTATAACTTTTCGGAGTGTACTCAATATTCAAATAAAGAATCAATACATTAATTGATTTTTATATTTGATTTTCTTATATTTGCAATTCTTTTTTAGTCAAAAGTCAAAACATCCTGAGCGCTATTTTATGAAAAGGTCTTTCTACATATCTATCTTTTTCTTTGTACTTTCATTAGGTATAGCACTCTACTTGGATTTTTCGAATACAGCGGATTTAGTACTATCTAAGTATGTCACTAAAATTCAAAAGCAACTTAACGAAGATTACTTAGATGCCAAAAAGGAATTGGACAATCCAACATTTCATGATTTAGCCTTTCATGCCGACTCCACAAATGAAAAATATTTTAGCGAATTTAATCGGCTATATGAAAAACCCTTTACACTACTAGCCTATGAAGATGGTCAATTAGTCAAATGGTTCAATAATAAATTATTTCTTCAAGATAGTCTATTTGAGACCCTTTCGGGAAACGGTTTTTATCGCACATCGAATGCCTACGCCTACATAATAAAAAAAGAATTTCGGAGCGAAGACAAACAAAGGGTGGGCATTGCGATCATCCCAATCAAATATGCTTATCAAATTGACAAATTAAAGCCATCCAACGTATTTCGTGCAGATTCAGATATTCCAATCACGATCAATCTTCAAGACAGCAAGAGTGATTATCTGATCAGCGGCCCAGCAAGTGGTAAGTTATTTTTAGCACCGATGAGTCACTTTATAGATGTGCCCACTCAAAAGAAGCTCATTATATTTTATGGTTTAGCATTTTTCTTTTTTCTCCATATCAGTAATCATATCGCCAATCAGCTAAGTCAAACAAAACCAATCAAAGGTGCGCTTTTCCTTTTTGGGATGCTTACTATAGTCACCATATTACTCAATTTTTTTGACCCTGCCAGTAAGTTGGGTGGACTAGGAATATTGGCAGACACCTTACAACTCCAAGTATTAGGCACGTCATTAATCGTTGTTCTTTTCAATGCGACCACCTTTGTATGGTTGATGGTGCACCTCAACAAATCATATATCATCCAGCACAATATCGACTTGAAATATTGGCAACGAATGGCGATTAGTATAGGGCTTAACATCACGCTGATGGCAGGCATTATCGTTGTGCTAGAGATATATAAACAAATAATCATCTCTTCGGATATCACGATTAGTTTTTTGACCTTACTACAACACAAGCTAGACAGCATCCTTGGCTTAACTGTCATGATTATCTCTTTGACAGCTTTAGTATTGTTTGCCCACTGGATGATTAAGTTTATCAACAAAATAGGTCTTAATCGCTATGAACGGGCCATGTGTATCGGCCTAGGATTTTTTGTTATTTTGTCCTCTTTATTTATTTTTGACTCTCCATACAGAAACCCAATTTTATATGGCTCTGCTGTTTTGCTGCCATTTGCCTTAGACTTTTATATTTCGGATCGCTCCAAAAGGGAGCCATACGAGATTTATATTTGGTTTGGTTTAACTTCCTTATTTGCGGCTGTCGCACTACATACTTTCCAGAATACTAGAGAGTTTATCGAGATGCAAGAATATTCACAAATTCTTGCAGAAGAAAGGGACACCGTTGCAGAAAAGGACTTTTTGGCTCAAGTCAACCAGATAGTCATTGACCCATTGTGGGATAGTGTATATGCCCCCCTTCCAATCTTTTACAAATATGACAAGGCGCAGTTGTTATTACTGAATCACCTACAAGAAAGTAAATACCTATCAAACAATTTCTCCTTTAATTTTTATTTGTTTAATGAAGATGGTCCATCATTTTTGGACCAATCATTTACAGAAAGTGATTATCACAACAAGATAATAGATGCACTAAAAATCCATCCTTACAAAGACTTATATCTAACAAACACCCAAGATGGAAGCTTTTCTTATTTTGTCGAACGCAAAATACATATTAAAGACTTTGAAGAAACACTTGTCATCGAGCTAAAATCAGAAATTCTCGGCAACGAGAATATCAACTCTCCAATCTTTTCTTCCAATTCTGACTTTGTAAAATTAAAAAATATTAGTCACTATGAATATGCTACTTTTAAGCATGACAATTGTATTCGAAGGAAAGGTAATATCCAAAACAAATATTTTGAACTAACCGAAATTCCCCCAAAAGGGCAAGGAAAAAAGAGCAAAAATGACTCATACATTAATTATGTATATCACAGCCCGAATGATAACGTGGTTATTATTCGGAAAAAAACTGGTGGTACAATGCAATTTTTGTCATTATTCTCCATGCTTTTCTTTTTAATCTCGATACTTGCTGTCGCAATTAACTCTATCAATAAATTAATTCACTTGTTCCCTTCGGGTCTCCATGTCAAATTGCTACCCGGAAATACATTCTATGCGAAGGTACAGTCTGGTTTTTTAATTTTAATGTATCTCACGTTTTTTGCGATTGGACTTGTTACAGCCTATCACTTTAATAGCTCTAACAAACAATACCACGACAAAAGACTCCTAAGAAAAAGCAGAACGATACATACAGATTTAAATTATACGCTTTTAGACTATTCTAATACAGCCTCGCTAGATTCATTGCAAGAAGTCGTAGAGACCCAGATACATCCTCTATCTGTCATTCACAAAATGGATGCAATAAACTTTTTTGACATAGACGGAAGGCTTATATTTTCTTCTAAAAATGAAATCTACATAAAAGGAGTAGCGCCTCCAGAGATGGATGCTTCAACTTATAATTATCTTTCTCATAATAAGGCTCCACATATAATCCAAAGGGAGCGAATTGGTGATGTTGACTTTAAGTCCGCTTACTTTCCTGTAAACCATGCTGGCCGTTTAATTGGCTACCTAGGCATCCCTTACTATACCAAGGAACAAGCTCGTCTCAATGACCTTAATGAGTTTGTCAGCCGACTATTAATCGCCTATATCGCCTTATTTATTTTTGCCCTAGGCTTTATTGTGATTGGCTCTAGAACGCTAGTCGCCCCTATCAAGCGTCTTAGCAATGCTATTCGTCGAAACAAAAACGAGCCTATCACTTGGGAAGATGACGATGAATTTAAAGACTTCGTGGAAGTCTATAATGAAAGCCTTACAGAAAAAGAACAGCATCATCAGCTTGTCATTAAAATGGAAAAGGAAAGCGCTTGGAGAGACATGGCCAAACAAGTAGCTCATGATATCAAAAACCCTTTGACACCTATTCAGCTTCATATTCAACATTTTCAACGCAGCATTAAAGACCGCAAGATGGATATGGATCAAATTGAGAAGCGAACAGATAGAGTAACAGAAATTATTTTGACACAAATAAATTCTTTACTTCGAAAGGTGGCAAACTTCCAAGATGTCGCAAATGTAGCCGAAGGGATACGAGAAAACGTCCTCATCAACAAAATACTGACGGATATTGCTATGCTCCATGAAAATGAGAAAAATGTCGATGTCCTAGTACAGCTACCCAAAGAAAACGTTTATGTAAGTGGCAACAAAGGTCAAATGGAAAGAGTCTTTGGCAATCTTGCCAAAAATGCCGTCCAAGCAATCCCTGAAGACAGGCACGGTGTTGTGGTACTTTCACTATCATTAGACAAAGACTATGCGGTGGTTACTATAACCGATAACGGCATGGGCATACCTGAGCACATGACTGACAAAGTATTTATGCCCAACTTTACGACCAAAAATTCAGGAACGGGGCTTGGGCTTCATATTTGCAAAAGCATTGTGGAATCTCATGATGGCAGTATAAAATTTGTGACTAATCGTGGTGAAGGAACAGCTTTTACCGTAAGGCTAAAAACATCCCGCATTATGAGTAATTTAAATGAGCCTGTATCTGAATTGGTATAAACAAGAAGGTTGCTGGTTGTTAGAGCGTGGGATGTCGAGCCGAACGGCCGTTCGGGTGTCTAGCAATCGGGTTTTAGCAATCAGCTTCGTCCTAAATTCTAGTTTTTTGTTCGAGAATTAGTACAAATCACTCTATTTTCTTGGCGATTATCGTTTATTAGTCTAATTTTGCTAAAAAAGTGAAATTCAATTTCGATAACATTGTTGGCTCCATGTTCAGGAATGACCTTCCTGTCTTTGACAATATGGATGCGTATATTGACTTTTTATTGCCCCATATTAAGCCTTACGGCGAAAGTCTGTCCAATCAAAAGCTATTTGTTAATAAAAGATGGAAAGAATTTAGGGACGATGAAGATTTTCACGAAGCGGTACTCTACATCTTTCAAGATAATGAAGACTCATCTCTTCTTTTGTCCATTGATGGTAACATTGGGGTCGGTAGCTGGAGTACCTTGCCCAAATCAAATACCTTAATCCTAGAAAGTGGGGGTAAAAAACAAAAATCAGAATTATTTGATTTAGCTTTTCTCCATAGTGATTTTCTTATTCTAAAAAAACATGGCAACCAAAAAAGAATAGATAAGAAAAAGTATTTTGTCCTAGGACTTGAAAAATCAACTGGTAGGCTGGACTGGGTAGATTTGATGGAAAAGATGTATGACCTATATCGGCAAAATTGGCTATTTACCGCCATGATTACCCTTTTTCTAGTATTTATAGGTATAATACTTTTGTCTATATTCATCTAGACAAAAAACGAGCAACTGAAACTCAGTTGCTCGTTTTTTGTACTCGACATGATTTGAATTGCTGGAGTAAGCTGTTAGCAATTAATGTCTTACGACAATAACTCCGCCATTTTTTTACCAATATCTGCGGGGGATTTGACCACATGGACGCCACATTCAGCCAAAATCTTCATTTTTGCTTCAGCAGTATCATCTTTACCCCCGACAATTGCACCTGCATGGCCCATTTGTCTACCTTCAGGAGCTGTTTGTCCTGCAATAAAGCCCACAACAGGTTTCGTACCAAAATCACGGACATATCTAGCAGCATCAGCTTCCATGCCTCCACCAATCTCACCGATCATAATAATTCCATCCGTTTCGGGATCATTCATTAATTTTTCTACGGCCATTTTTGTTGTAAAACCTAAAACAGGATCTCCACCAATACCAATACAAGTGGACTGCCCCATTCCCGCTTTGGTCACCTGATCGACTGCTTCATAAGTTAAAGTACCAGACCTTGACACAATCCCTACTCTCCCCTTACGGTGAATAAAACCAGGCATGATACCTACTTTGGCTTCACCAGGCGTAATTAAACCAGGGCAGTTAGGGCCGATAAGGGTCACATCCAATCCACGAATATATTCTTTGGCTTTTACCATGTCTTGCACAGGAATACCTTCCGTAATACAAACCACTACTTTAATACCTGCATTGGCTGCTTCCATGATGGCTTCGGCAGCGAATCTAGGAGGCACAAATATGATAGATACATTTGCCCCTGTTTTTTTCACGGCATCATCTACAGTATTAAAAACGGGTCTATCCAAATGAGTTTGACCACCTTTGCCCGGAGTAACCCCTCCTACCACATTGGTTCCATATTCAATCATTTGAGTAGCATGGAATGTTCCTTCTTTTCCAGTAATTCCTTGGACGACTACTTTCGAGTCTTTATTCACTAAAACTGACATTTTCTTTATTTTGGTTAGGTTGATTATTTATCGAAAGATGCGATTAGTACTCTTCAATCACAAACACTTCTTCCTTTGTTTTTTTCACGAAATACTTCTCACGAGCATATTTCTCTTGATTTTTCTCAAAATCTAGTCTTTTTTGCTTTGTCTCCTTAATTTTTGCTTGAAAAAAGGTTTTATCATCTTCTAATTGGTCCACAGCCTTTTGCAATTTATACTGCGTTAGTAGATTGTGCTTATCAAAAAACACCATAACGGCAATAAAAGCACCAATCACCAAGAAGTACCTGTTCTTAAAGGGAGCGGGTAATTTCTTTAGTAAAGGTTCAAACGGATTCAACATTTTAGCCATAGCAAAGGGGGTTTAAAGCGCATTATTTCCAAGATAAACCGCAGCATCGCCCAATTCATCTTCAATTCTCAGCAATTGGTTATACTTAGCGATTCTATCAGACCTAGATGCAGACCCAGTCTTTATTTGACCTGTATTCAAACCAACTGCTAAATCCGCGATAAAAGTATCTTCTGTTTCACCAGAACGATGGCTGATTACACTAGTATAATTATTTCTAGTAGCCATGCTTACAGCATCAAATGTTTCTGTAAGTGTTCCAATTTGGTTAACTTTAATCAAAATAGAATTAGCCACTTTACTATTGATTCCTTTTTGGAGACGCTTTGTATTAGTCACAAATAAATCATCCCCGACCAATTGGATCTTCTTGCCTAATTTTCGTGTCATCAATTTCCAACCTTTCCAATCGTCTTCTGCCAAGCCATCTTCAATCGAGCAAATAGGGTACTTTTCTACCCATTTAGCCCAATAATCGACCATTTCGGCAGGAGAGAGTTTCTTTTTTGATGATTTTTTAAAATAATAGACGTTTTCATCTTCTAGGAAATACTCAGACGAAGCGGGGTCTAAAGCAATCTGAATATCTTCTCCTGGTCTATAACCAGCCTTTTCGATGGCCTTTAGGACGATTTCTATGGCTTCTTCATTGGATTTAATCTCTGGCGCAAATCCTCCTTCATCCCCCACATTGGTGGAATACCCCTTACTTTTTAGTACTGACTTTAAGGTATGAAAGACTTCGACCCCCATCCTTAGGCCATGAGAAAAAGATTCTGCTCCTGTTGGCATCACCATAAATTCTTGGAAGTCTATATTGTTATCTGCATGCGACCCACCGTTAAGGATATTCATCATAGGAACAGGTAGAACATTAGCATTAGCCCCACCTAGGTACCGATAAAGCGATTGTCCCGTAACTAAAGCTCCCGCACGTGCAACAGCTAGAGAAACCCCCAAAATTGCATTCGCTCCTAATTTTTCTTTATTATCTGTGCCGTCAAGATCCAACAGAAATTGATCTAACTCCCTTTGTTCAGTTACATCAAATCCGACAACTTCATCCGCGATAAAATCATTGACATTTCTAACGGCATTCAAAACGCCTTTACCTAAAAATCTCGTCTTATCGCCATCACGCATTTCCAATGCTTCATGAATTCCAGTTGATGCTCCAGAAGGGACAGCTGCACGACCTACAGCCCCACTTTCAGTTAGGACTTCTACTTCAATCGTAGGATTGCCCCTTGAATCAAGGATTTCACGGGCATAAAGGTCTAATATATAACTCATTTCTCGGTATTTTTTGTTAAAAAAGTGAAAGACTACTTCTATCTAACCACTCGGCAAATATACACTAAAACTACTATAAAAGATTGATTAAGTGCATAAAAAAAGCGATTTTACAAAGTAAAATCGCTTTTTAATATCCTAAAAGAAAATAGCCATATCCTAATCTTCGTTTTCAGTAGTTGTATCAGAGTTAGTCTCCGTAGTTGTTTCTGTTGAAGTTGTTGCTTTTTTCTTACCACGTCTAGTTCTCTTACGCTTGGTCTGTCCGGCACTAGCCTTAGCTTCTAACATTACTTCATTGTAGTCTACAAACTCTATCATCGCCATTTCAGCAGCATCCCCCAAGCGGAATCCCATGCGAATAATACGGAGATAACCACCAGGTCTGTCGCCAATTTTTGCAGCAATCGGCCCAAAAAGCTCCTTCATTGATTCATTATCTTGAAGATAGGAAAACACGACCCGACGCGAATGAGTTGTATTGTCTTTCGCTTTAGTAATAATAGGCTCAAGATGTCTTCTCAAGGCCTTAGCCTTTGGCAAAGTAGTTTTGATTCTCTTATGAGTAATCAAAGCGATGGAAAGGTTGCGCAGCAATGCTTTTCTGTGTCCTTTCTTTCTTCCTAGTTTATTAAACTTCTTTCCGTGTCTCATTATTCAAGATTATCTTCGTAACACTGGAACCTTTAAAAGGCTCAACAGTCATTACAATATTAAAAAATTTAAATTTCGTCTAACTTGTACTTAGCTAGATCCATACCAAATGTCAAACCTTTCTCCGTAAGGAGCTCTTCGATTTCAACAAGTGATTTTTTACCGAAGTTTCTAAACTTCAATAATTTATGAGTTTCATATTGTACAAGCTCACCAAGAGAATCTATCTTTGCCCCCTTCAAGCAGTTATATGCTCTAACAGACAAGTCCAAATCTTCCAAAGAAGTCTTTAGTAATTTTCTCATGTGCAAGATATGCTCATCCACTATGTTTTCATCTTTAGTGGTATCGTCTTCAAAGGTCATGTGCTCATCAGTAATCAGCATTAGATGCTGTACCATAATTTTTGCCGCTTCTTTGATTGCTCTTTCAGGGTGAATAGTACCGTCTGTTTTAATCTCAATGATTAGTTTTTCAAAATCAGTACGTTGATCTACCCGAGTATTTTCGACCCGATAAGCCACTTTTTTCACTGGCGTATATGTGGTATCGACAGGAATCAAGCCGATAGCCGCATCCTTTGGAAGGTTTTCGTTTGCAAAGACATATCCACGCCCCTTAGTAATCGTTAACTCAATTTCTAAACTAACAAAAGGCTCCATCCTACAAATGACTAAGTCAGGATTGACAACCACAAAAGCATTAGTGTAAGTAGCAATATCCCCTGCAGTAAAAACTTCTTTTCCAGAAATGGTTAAGTAAATTTTTTCTTCAGTAGAATCATCATCAAGAATTTGCTGCTTAAGTCTAACTTGCTTCAAGTTCAGAATAATATCCACTACATCTTCAACCACCCCCTTAATGGTGGAAAACTCGTGCGGAACGCCACCAATTCTTACCGCAGAAATAGCAAAGCCAGGAAGAGAAGATAAAAGAATTCTTCTCAAAGCGTTGCCCACAGTTTGACCATACCCAGGCTCAAGGGGCTTGAATTCAAACGAACCTTCAAAATCATTTGCTTTTTGCAGCAAAATTTTCTCAGGTTTTGTAAATGGAATAATAGCCATAGATAATAGTTTTCAGATTGAAAAAAAGAGAAAGAAAATCTAAGATTACTTAGAATACAATTCAACAATCAATTGTTCATTGATTTTCTCAGGGATTTCAGTTCTTTGCGGAAGAGCTAAAAATACACCTTGGTACGTATCAGGATTCCATTCTAACCAAGAGAACTTCTTGACATTAGAGTTAGATTCTATAGAATTAACTATAACTTCTTTTCCTCTAGATTTTGCTCTTACAGCAATAACATCACCTGGACGCAGGGTGTATGACGGAATATTCGTCAAGATACCATTTACAGTAATATGTTTGTGTGTCACCAATTGTCTAGCAGCATTACGAGTAGGAGCAATTCCTAAACGATAAACAGTGTTATCTAATCTAGCTTCTAAAAACTGAAGCAGCACTTCACCAGTTACCCCTTGCTTACTAGCAGCTTTTTTGAACAGATTTCTAAATTGGCGTTCTAAAAGACCATAAGTAAATTTGGCCTTTTGTTTTTCCAATAATTGTAACCCGTAGTCAGACTTTTGCCGTCTTCTAGCTTGGCCATGTTGACCAGGTCCATATTTTTTCTTTTCAAAGTTCTTGTCAAAGCCAAAAATAGCTTCTCCAAGGGCTCTTGCTTTTTTTGTTGTTGGGCCAGTATATCTTGCCATAATAGTTAAGTCTTTCGCTGATTAATTAAACACGTCTCTTCTTAGGAGGACGACATCCGTTGTGTGGAATAGGCGTTACATCGATAATCTTTGTAATCTTAATCCCTAAAGTATCAATCGCTCTTATCGCAGCTTCTCTACCCGACCCTGGTCCTTTTACAAAGACCTTAGCCGTTCTCATACCTGCATCGTAAGCAATTTTTCCGCAATCATTTGCAGCAACTTGAGCAGCATAAGGAGTATTCTTTTTAGACCCCCTAAACCCACCTTTACCAGCAGATGACCAACTAATTACTTTTCCAGCTTTATTAGTAACCGTAACAATGATATTGTTAAAACTAGCTTTAATATAAACTAGTCCTTCTGGATCTACTCTAAGCTTCTTTTTGTTTGACTTTTTTCCCTTTGCCATTTATTTGCTATTTAGGATTACTTAGTAACCTTCTTTTTGTTCGCAACAGTTTTCTTACGCCCTTTTCTAGTTCTCGCATTAGTTTTAGTTCTTTGCCCTCTTACAGGTAACCCTTTACGGTGTCTCATTCCTCTATAACTAACAATGTCCATCAAACGTTTAATGTTTGATTGTACTTCGGATCTCAATTCACCTTCTACGGTGTGTCCATCTGCGATAATCTTAGAAATTGCCAATATATGCTCATCCGTCCAGTCTTTGACTTTGACATCATGCTCAATATTTGCGGCGTCTAATATTGCCTTTGCTCCAGAGCGGCCAATACCATAAATATAGGTAAGACCGATAGAGCCTATTTTGTTTTTTGGTAAATCAATACCTGCAATTCTTGCCATAATTCTTAACCTTGACGTTGTTTAAATCTTGGATTCTTCTTGTCTATGACATAGACACGTCCTTTACGACGTACAATTTTGCTCGTACTTGAGCGTTTTTTCACGGAAGCTCTCACTTTCATAACTTAGTTATTTGTAACGATAAGTAATACGCCCCCTTGTCAAATCATAAGGAGACATTTCCACAGCTACTTTATCTCCAGGCAATATACGTATGTAGTGCATGCGCATTTTTCCAGAAATTGTAGCCACAATTAAATGGCCATTTTCTAACCTTACACGGAACATTGCGTTAGACAATGCCTCTTCAATTGTTCCGTCCTGTTTTATTAAGTTTTTCTTTGCCATATCAAAATTCGGAGTGCAAAGATACAAATAAAAAACTAAACTTGCTTAAGTTCTTGGTTAGTTTTTATCATTTCTTCAATAAAAGAATGATCCGATAGTATCTCCGCCTTGTTTTTCTTAACGACAACCGTATGTTCATAGTGAGCAGACGGCTGTTTATCTTTCGTTCTGATGGTCCAACCATCTTTTTCTTGTACTACATTCTTGGTTTTTAGGTTAACCATTGGCTCAATTGCAATCACCAAGTTTTCTTTCATCAAAATACCCCGTCCTCGTCTTCCAAAATTGGGCACTTCTGGGTCTTCGTGTAGAGATTTTCCAATTCCATGCCCTACTAACTCTCTGACGATTCCGTATCCTTCTTGCTTTTCAGCAAAATCCTGAATAGCCCAGCCGATATCACCTATTCTATTGCCTTTCACCGCCTTTTCAATCCCACGGTAAAGAGATTCTCTTGTTACTCGTAACAATTTCATTGTTTCTTCATTAACATCTCCTATCGCAAATGTGTAAGCGGCATCACCATTGTAGCCATTCATTATCACACCACAATCGAGAGAAACAATATCTCCATCCTTAAATTCTATATCGCTTGGAATACCATGAACGACTTGTTCATTAATAGAGATACAAAGTGTTCCAGGAAAGCCTCCATAGCCCTTAAACCCAGGAATACCATCATGATCTCTAATAAATTGTTCTGCCTTCGTATCAATCTCCGCACCAGTTATCCCCGGTTTTAGTAATGAGCCCGCATAAGCCAAGGTTTTACAAACCATCAAACAGCTCTCCCGGATTAGCTCAATCTCTTCTTCAGTCTTATAGTATATCATCAATTATTTCTTTGGAGCAATTACATGCTTGCGCCAATTCCTTGCAAGCCACTTCCTCTACCCTGCAATTTTCCTGATTTAATCAAGCCATCATATTTTCTCATCAATAAGTAGCTCTCGATTTGCTGCAAAGTATCTAAAGCAACACCAACCAAGATCAAAAGTGAAGTACCACCAAAGAAGTACGCAAATGCTCTATGCACGCCAAAAACACTTGCAAAAGCAGGCATAATTGCTATAAAACCTAAGAATATAGCCCCTGGCAATGTAATACGACTTGTAATCGTATCAATAAATTCAGCCGTAGCACTACCTGGTTTTACTCCAGGAATAAATGCGTTCTGATGTTTCAAATATTCTGAGTATTGTTTAGGGTCAACAATCAATGCCGTATATACATAAGTAAACAGCACAATCAGAATAAAATAGATTACATTATATGGTACAGAAGTGAAGTCACTTAGTGACATAACAAAATTACTAGGAGTACCTTTGGTAAAGAAATTACCGACCATTGATGGTAACATCATTAATGCTTGCGCAAAAATGATAGGCATCACACCTGAAGCATTCAGTTTGATGGGAATAAAATCCCGTGCACCAGCTACTGGCGTATGCCCAACCGATCTTCCGACCATTCTTTTAGCAAACTGAATCGGAATCCGTCGAATAGCCTGAGTAATCATTACCGTAGCCAAAACGACTAGAAACAAAAACACCATTTCGAGGATAAATGCTATAGGGCCACCATTACTTCCAATTTTGGATGTAAACTCCGTAATAAATGCCTGTGGCAATCTTGAAATAATTCCAATTAAAATCAAAATAGAAACTCCATTTCCCACACCTCGCTCTGTAATCCTTTCTCCTAGCCACATAGCAAATACAGTTCCTGTCATCAAAATGATGATATTTGAAAACCAAAAGATTGGTTCACTTACATTTTGTGCAATGGCTCCTTGTGATTTAATCATCGTCAAATAAGCACTACCTTGGACAAGAGTAATAAAGACTGTAAGAATTCGGGTAATTTGGGTAATTTTCTTTCTACCAGACTCCCCTTCTTTTGTCTGAAGACGCTGAAAATACGGAACTGCAAATCCAAGAACTTGAATCACAATTGAAGCCGTGATATAAGGCATAATACCTAAAGCAAAAATCGATGCGGCTTTAAAAGCACCTCCTGTAAACATGTTGATAATCTGAACAATATCTCCAGGATTATTTGGATTTCCTGCAGAAATCTTCGAAGCATCAACTCCAGGTAGAACAATAAAAGCCCCAATCCTATAAACAAGGATAAGGCCAATAGTTAGAAGAATTCTTTTACGAAGCTCTTCAATCTTCCAGATATTCTTCAGAGTATCAATTAATCGTTTCATCTGATTTTCTTATTTTCAGCTTAAAGAGACAATATAGTTAAAATCTCTTTATAGTATTTCGGTTTTTTTTTACTATAATATATAGCAAAATTCAGTCTCTCATATAGTAACAAGTACTATTTTACAATAGTGATACTCCCCCCCAAGCCTTGAACTAACTCCATTGCTCTTTTGGAAGCCGCATGAGCTTCAATAGAAATACCTTTTTTCATTTCACCATGAGCCAAAATTTTAAGTAATTCGTTCTTTCTTAAAATTCCAATAGTCTGCAAGGCTTCTAAAGTAATGCTATCAAGATTATATTTGTCAACTATTTCTTGAATTCGACTAAAGTTTAACGGCACATAAGCTATTCTGTTGCGAGAGTTAAACCCTCTTTTAGGCAAGCGAGCCTGCAATGGCAACTGACCACCTTCAAATCCCCGCTTCTTACTATATCCAGAACGCGATTTTTGACCTTTATGTCCACGCGTAGATGTACCGCCTCTGCCAGACCCCTGACCTCTACCTATTCTTTTAGTAGAATGTACTGCCCCTTTTGCAGGCTTTAAATCATTAAGTTTCATCAGCTTAATTTTTATAAACTTTCAACAGAAAGTTATACTTCTTCAGTTACAACCAAATGAGCTATTTTTGCTACCATCCCAAGAATTTGTGGTGTAGCGTTATGCTCAACGGTTTGATTAATTTTTTTTAGGCCCAAAGCCTTAAGTGTATTCTTTTGACGCTTACTACGATCAATTCCACTTTTTACCTGTGTGATTTTTATCTTTCCCATGTCAAAAATTTATCCGTTAAATACCTTTCCAACAGGCACGTTTCGTTGTTTTGCAATAACTAGTGGAGATCTAAGCTTTAAAAGCGCATCAATAGTTGCTTTCACCACATTATGCGGATTAGAAGAACCGATTGACTTAGCTAATACATTATGCACTCCAGCTAATTCTAATACCGCCCGCATTGCACCGCCAGCTATAACACCTGTACCACTAGATGCAGGTTTTATAAATACTCTCGCAGCACTAAACTTTCCATTTTGCTCGTGTGGTATCGTACCATTATGAACTGGCACCTTTACTAGGTTTCTTTTAGCATCTTCAATTGCTTTCGCAATAGCTTCTGATACCTGTCTAGCTTTCCCTAGTCCATGACCGACCGTACCCGCACCATCACCTACAACTACAATTGCTGCAAAACTGAAGGTTCGTCCACCTTTCGTAACTTTCGCTACTCTGTTAACAGTAACCAAGCGATCTTCTAAACCTGATTCATTAGATCGTTTGTCCTGTTTTCCTTTGTTATTTTTTCTTTCTCTAGCCATTATAAAAATGTATGGTGTGAATTAAAATTGTAGCCCTTTGCTTCTTGCTCCATCAGCCAAAGCTTTGACACGTCCATGATAGAGATAACCACCTCTATCGAATACAGATGCGCTTATAGATAAAGCAAGTGCACGCTCGGCAATCATTTCACCAACACGTGTTGCTATTTCTTTTTTTGTTCCTTCACTAGAAACTTCTTTAGAAGAAGCGCCAGCCAAGGTAACGCCATTTCTATCGTCAATTAATTGACAGTAGATATGGTTGTTACTTCTGAAAACATTTAATCTAGGTCTCTCAGAAGTACCTTTTACTTTTTTACGAATACGCATATGTATGCGTTTTCTTTTTGTCATTTGTCCCATGCTAAAAAATTCTTCTAGTTTACTTAGCCGCAGTCTTACCTGCTTTTCTTCTAATGATTTCTCCTTTGTACTTAATACCTTTTCCTTTGTAAGGTTCAGGTTTGCGGAAGCTTCTAATCTTAGCAGCTACTTGACCGATCAACTGCTTGTCGATACCTGTTAAGCGAATTGTTGGCGGAGATCCTTTTTCTGTTATCGTCTCCAACTTTAACTCATCAGGGATGAAAAACATAATTGGATGCGAGTAGCCGACTTGAATTTCAAGTAAATTACCCTTGTTTGATGCACGATATCCTACCCCAATCAATTCTAATTCCTTTACAAACCCTTCTGTTACCCCTACAATCATGTTGTTTATCAACGAGCGATAAAGCCCATGAAGTGCTTTGTGTCTACCTTGATCAGTAGGTCGAGCAACCGTTAAAGTACCATCTTCGAGTTTGATGGTAATATCAGGATTAACCTCCTGTTTTAATGTACCCTTTGGTCCTTTCACAGTCACCACGTTAGCGGCATCAATGCTAATTTCAACATTGCCTGGGACAGATATGGGTGCGTTTCCTATTCTTGACATGATTACAGTTTCTTCACGATTTAGTAAATGGTACAAAGGACTTCTCCCCCTACATTATTCTTTCTAGCCTCTTTATCCGTAATTACTCCTTTGGAAGTAGAGACAATTGCAATACCCAAACCATTTATAACTCTTGGAATATCATCTACTCCAAAATATTTTCTTAAACCTGGCTTAGAATACCTTTTCAAACTCCGGATCACAGGTACTTTCGTAACAGGATCATACTTCAGAGCGATTTTAATAATACCTTGTTTGTTGTCATCTTCAAACTTGTATTTCAAAATATAACCTTGATCATATAAGATCTCAGTAATACTTTTTTTCATTTTTGATGCAGGAATCTCAACAACCTTATGTCCAGCACTTTGGGCATTTCGGATTCGTGTCAAGTAGTCTGCAATTGGATCAGTAACGTACATCTTCTGTTTTGTTTAAAATTACCAACTAGCTTTTGTTACACCTGGAATCTTTCCAGCCAAAGCCATTTCTCTAAATGTAACCCTGCTAATTCCAAATCTTCTCATATATCCTTTCGGACGACCTGTAAGCTTACATCTATTATGCAATCTTACTGCTGAAGAATTTTTAGGCAACTTATCCAGTGCTTCATAATCTCCTGCTTCTTTTAATTTCTTTCTTAGGTCAGCATATTTGGCGACCATTTTCTCTCTCTTCTTCTCTCTTGCAATCAATGACTTCTTAGACATACTAGTTATTTTTGTTTTGATTCTTGAAAGGCAATCCAAATGCTTTTAACAAAGCCAATGCTTCAGCATCTGTTTTTGCAGTCGTAACAAATGAAATATCCATTCCCATAATTCTATTAATCTTATCAAGATTAATTTCTGGAAAGATGATTTGTTCTTTGATTCCCAAAGAATAATTACCTCGACCGTCAAAGCCTTTGTCATTAATTCCCCTAAAATCTCGAACACGCGGCAAAGCAACTGATACAAATCTTTCTAAGAATTCATACATCATCACCTTTCTTAGCGTAACTTTAACCGCTATTGGCATGCCTTCACGCAGTTTAAAGTTAGATACAGAACGCTTTGCTAAAATAACTGAAGGCTTTTGTCCTGTAATAAGGGTTAGCTCTTCCGCTGCGTTATCAATTAGCTTCTTATCGTTTACAGCATCACCCACCGTTTGGTTGATTGTAATTTTTAACAACTTGGGGACTTGCATAACAGAACTATAATTAAACTGCTTCATCAAAGCAGGGACTATAGTTTCATTGTAATATCCTTTCAGTCTTGGACTAGTCTCTGTGCTCATCATTAAATAATTTCACCTGATTTTTTAGAATATCTGACCAACTTACCGTCAACGATCTTACGACCAATTCTAGTTGCATTACCAGACTTATCAATTACCATTAATTTGGCAACGTGAATGGCGGCCGGCTCTTCAATACGCCCACCTTCACTAGTTTGGGTTGGTTTTAAGTGTTTTGTGACCAAATTCACCCCTTCAACGATAGCTTTACCCAACTTAGGAAATACTTTAAGTACTTTTCCTTTTTGACCTTTGCTATTGCCTGAGATAACGACCACCATATCATCTTTTTTGATATGTAGTTTGGGTTCAAAACGCTTACCCGATTTATATTCTTTCTTTTTCAAAGCCATTTTTGCTGAATTTAAAGTACTTCTGGTGCTAGTGAAACAATTTTCATGTAGTCTTTTGCTCTCAATTCACGGGCAACAGGACCAAATATCCGTGTTCCTCTAGGCTCTTCCGCTTCGTTAAGCAATACTACTGCATTATCATCAAAGCGAATATAAGATCCATCATCCCTTCTTAAAGGTTTTTTGGTTCTTACGACCACCGCCTTAGTTACTGTACCTTTTTTTACACCACCACCAGGGAATGCTGCTTTGACAGTAACAACGATTTGATCACCAATGGATGCATATCGTTGTTTTGAATTACCTAAGACTCTAATGCAAAGGACTTCCTTTGCTCCGCTATTATCTGCGACTTTTAGTCTTGACTCTTGCTGTATCATGATCTTTCCGTTAAACTATTAATTATTTGGCTTTCTCAACGATTTCAATCAAGCGCCATCTTTTTCTTTTACTAATTGGTCGAGTCTCCATAATGTTAACTACATCACCAATATTGCAGTCATTATTTTCATCATGAGCTACAAATTTTTTGGTCCGCTTTACATACTTCCCATAAATAGGGTGCTTTAAGCGTTTTTCTACAACTACAGTAATTGTTTTTTCCATCTTGTTACTGGAGACAACACCTGTACGTATCTTTCTAAGATTTCTTTCCATCATATCTTTTTTTCAGTAGTTTTACCTACGTTTTTTTCTACGTTGGACAATTTTTGATCTTTTTTCCAACATTTCAGGAGTCATTTCAGCCAATTCCTGTTGTCTTATTAAGGTCTTAATTCTGGCAATATCCTTTCTTTGATCACGAAGCTCAAGTGGATTTTCTAAGCCCATCGTAGCATGATCAAACTTGCTATCGTTATAAGCAACTTCCAATTGAAGCAGTTGAGTTTTTAACTCATCTATTGCCATCCCTTTAAATTCTTTCATCTTATCCGAAGCCATATCAAACTATTTTACGATCTTAGATCGATTCTTTTTACTGTTTTTGTTAAAACGGGCAACTTTTGAGCTGCCAATCTGAAAGCTTCTTTTGCCAATTCGAAATCAACACCGTCAATTTCAAACAAAATCCTTCCAGGTCTAATGACCGCTACATAGTGATCCAATGCCCCTTTACCTTTACCCATCCGTACTTCTAATGGTTTTGAAGTAATCGGCTTATCTGGAAAGACTCTAATCCACACCTTTCCTTCTCTTTTAAGGTAACGTGTCAAAGCAATACGTGCTGCTTCTATCTGTCTGCTAGTCAATCTACCAGCATCTATTGATTTTAAACCAAAGCTACCAAAATCAACAGTGCTACCTCTATGAGCTAACCCACGGTTTCTGCCTTTTTGTTGTTTTCTGTATTTTGTTCTTTTTGGTTGTAACATAACGTTATTTTTTTCTCCACCCTGAAAAGGGCTGCAAAGTTACGGCTTTATTTTTGAAAAATCTAGTTTATCGGCGTCTATTTCTTCTTCCTTGTCCACCTTTTCTATTCTGAGACTTCTGATCACGCACTGCAGTAGGCATTAAATCCCGTTTTGTCAAGACTTCTCCCTTAAAAATCCAAACCTTAATTCCGATGATACCGTACATGGTTAAGGCTTCAACAAGTGCATAATCAATATCCGCACGAAAAGTATGCAAAGGGATACGTCCTTCTTTATATTCTTCAGAACGAGCAATTTCAGCACCATTCAATCTACCAGAAATACGTATCTTAATACCACCCGCACCTGCTCTAGTTGAAGATTGAATAGAACCTTTTATAGCCCTACGATAATTCATCCTAGCTTCTAATTGTCGAGCAATTGTTTCTCCAACAATATAAGCATCCAATTCGGGACGGCGCACTTCTTGAATATTCACCTTTACGTCCTTATTGGTCAGCTTCATCAACTCATATCTGAGTCTTTCGGCTTCTTTCCCCCCCTTACCAATGACAATACCTGGTCTAGAAGTATGAATAGTAACAGTGACTCTTTTAAGTGTTCTTTCCAGAATAATTCTCGAAATTCCACCTTTGTTGATACGTGCTCTCAAATAACGACGAATTTCTTCATCTTGAACAACATTCTCAGCGAAGTTTTTTCCACCGTACCAATTGGATTCCCATCCGCGGATGATTCCCAATCTATTTCCTATTGGATTTGTTTTTTGACCCATTATGAGTGATTTATTCTTCTTCAATTTCTACCATAGCAGACTCTGTCTCCAACGGTAGGGTGTTTTCAATAATTATGGTCACGTGATTTGAACGCTTCCTTACTCTATGTGCTCGCCCTTGCGGTGCTGGTTGAATTCTTTTGAGCATTCTGCCCCCATCAACGAATATTGTTTTCACAATAAGCGCATAATCATCCGAATCAACACCTTCCAATTTATACTCCCAATTGGCTACAGCCGACAGAAGTAATTTTTCTAACCAGATAGAAGCTTCATTCTTGGTAAATTTTAATATACCAAGGGCTTCGTCTACGGGTTTATTCCGAATCAAATCCGCTATTAGTCTCATCTTACGAGGAGACATCGGACAATTTCTTAATTTTGCTATAGCTTCCATTTCACACTATCAGTTACAAACTCTAAAAAAATGGTTTATTTCTTTCGGTTACCCGAATGACCTTTAAAGGTTCTTGTCCCAGCAAATTCACCCAGCTTGTGGCCAACCATACTTTCTGTGACAAATACAGGAATATGTATCTTCCCATTATGTACCCCGATGGTTTCTCCAACCATATCAGGGATAATCATAGATGATCTAGACCAAGTCTTAATCAACTGTTTTTTATTAGATTCTTTAGCCTTAGCTACCTTCTTCAATAATTTGTGGTAAACGTAAGGTCCTTTTTTCAGCGATCTAGGCATATCTTAAGAATTTATTTTTTTCTTTTTGAAATGATTAACTTATTGGAATACTTCGTACGGCTACGAGTCTTCTGACCTTTTGCCTTGATTCCAGTACGAGATCTTGGATGGCCACCAGAAGCACGTCCTTCTCCACCACCCATTGGGTGATCCACAGGGTTCATTACTACACCACGAACATGTGGACGCTTTCCACGCCATCTATTCGCTCCAGCTTTACCGACAACCAATAAATTATGATCTTGGTTTCCGACCTTACCCATCGTAGCTTTACAAGTGATAAGGATTCTTCTCATTTCGCCAGAAGGTAATTTTACGATAGCATATCGACCTTCCTTACCTGTCAAAACCGCATACACTCCTGCACTTCTTACGATAGCTCCACCTTGACCAGGATGCATCTCAATGTTGTGAATTTCAGAACCTAAAGGAATGTCCTTTAGGTACAAAGCATTACCCACGTCAGGAGTAGCAGTAGCACCAGCCATAATTGTATCCCCTACCTTTAAGCCTCTTGGAGCCAAGATATATCTCTTTTCTCCATCAGCATAAAAAACTAGAGCGATGAAAGCAGATCTATTTGGATCATACTCAATCGTTTTGATAGTACCAGGAATACCGTCCTTGTTACGCTTAAAATCAATAATTCTGTAGCGCTTTTTGTGACCTCCACCTCTTTGGCGTACAGTCATGCGTCCTGAGCTATTTCTGCCTCCAGTTCTACTCTTTTTTGCCAATAAGCTCTTTTCGGGCTTATCCGTAGTTATTTCTTCAAAAGAGTTGGTAACTCTTGTTCGTAACCCCGGACTGACTGGCTTATATTTCTTAATTCCCATGGTTTAATAATTTAGGCTTCTCCGTAAATATTTAGCTCTTCACCATCAGCTACTGTTATGATGGCTTTCTTAAAGCTAGCTGTGCGACCTTGAACATAACCCGAGCGTGTTGCTCTAGTTTTTGTTTTACCAGGCACTATCATTGTGCTGACATTTTCAACAGTTACACCGTATTTGTTTTCAATCGCCTTTTTTATCTCAATTTTGTTAGCCTTTTTATGGACTACAAAAGAGTACTGATTATGTTTTGAACTCAATAGTTCAGATTTTTCAGTAATTACAGGCTTTATTAGAATGCGTTTGATCATCTTATGACAATTTAATTCTTACTGTATTTGGAACAAAGTTCATTCACTACGCTTACCGCACCTTCTTGTAAAAGAATTACATCTCCTTTCAAAAGTTGATAAGTATTAATATCTTTTGCCGCAAGGACTTCAACATCGGCTATGTTACTAGCCGCTTTTATCACAACAGGATCAAAAGCTTTGGTTACAAGCAAAACCCTTCTAAAATCTCCTTTTAGGCTATTCAGGATTTTACTCATTTCTTTTGTGCTTGGCGTCTCCATTGCAAAGTCTTCAACAACCTTTACTTCGCCTGCGGCAAGCTTAGAAGACAATGCAGAGTTTCTTGCCAAAGACTTAACTTTTTTATTCAACTTAAAGCTATAATCTCTCGGTCTAGGTCCAAATGCACGTCCACCACCTCTTAACAAAGGGCTCTTAATATTACCACGTCTAGCGCCACCAGTTCCTTTTTGTTTGAACAACTTTCTAGTTGATCCCACAATCTCACCACGTTCTTTAGACTTATGAGTCCCTTGTCTTTGGTTAGCCAAGTATTGTTTTACCGCAAGGTACATCGTGTGCTCGTTGGCTTCAATACCGAAGACACCGTCATGCAAATCTGCTTGACGCCCAGTAGCACTTCCTTGTGTATTAAATATATCGATTTTCATTTGTCGATGATTTATTAGAACCTAAGTTCTTATTTTTCAATTATTACAAAAGCTCCCTTGTGACCAGGTACCGCCCCCTTCACAAGAATAAGATTCTTTTCTGGAAAGATTTTTAGGATTACAAGATTTTGAGCCTTTACTCTCTTGTTTCCCATTTGTCCAGCCATTCTCATTCCTTTGATTACTTTCGCAGGATAAGAAGCCGCCCCAATAGAACCAGGAGCTCTTAGTCGGTTGTGCTGACCATGTGTAGCATCACCCACACCACGGAAATTATGTCTTTTCACAACACCCTGAAAGCCTTTACCCTTAGAAGTACCTACAACATCAACCACATCTCCCTCTTCGAAGACATCTGCTACTGTAACTACATCGCCAAGACCTTTGTCTAACTCAGCATCTCTAAACTCTACAAGCTTTCTCTTAGAAGTTGATCCTGCTTTCGCAAAATGTCCTTTCAAAGCCTTTGTTGTATTTTTATCCTTGGCATCTAAATACCCAAGTTGAATGGCGTAGTAACCGTCCGTTTCGGGGCGTTTTACTTGTGTAATGGCACATGGTCCAGCTTCAATCACTGTACATGCTACATTACGGCCTGTATCATCATAGATACTGGTCATGCCAATTTTTCTACCTATTAAACCGTCCACAGTTAACGATTTTAAAATTTAAAAAGAAATATGTTTATATCTGTCGATGTATATTCGAGACCAAAGCTTAGAAAAGCTTCACCTGAATATCAACACCACTCGGCAATTCCAACTTGGACAATGCATCCACTGTCTTAGGAGTTGGAGTAAAAATTTCAATCAAACGCTTATGCGTTCTTAGCTGGAACTGCTCACGAGATTTCTTGTTCACATGGGGTGAACGCAAGACCGTAAAGATCTCTTTCTTCGTGGGCAGCGGAATCGGGCCTACTACGAGAGCCCCACTATTACGTACCGTCTTAACAATCTTCGCTGTTGACTTATCAACCAAATTGTGGTCGTACGAACGTAACTTAATCCTGATTTTCTGATTCATAACCCTGTTTCAAATCAATTAAAAAATTTATTTATTAACTAACGACGCCGTTGGCTTCGTCAATTACTTTCTTTGCTATTCCTTTTGGAGCTGCCGCATAGTGCGAAAATTCCATAGAAGATGATGCTCTACCCGCCGTAATCGTACGCAAGTTAGTTACATAACCGAACATTTCAGATAATGGTACATCCGCAGATATTTGAATCGCACCACCTGGAGCGCTATTTTGTCCTTTCGGAAGACCACGTCTTCTATTCAAGTCCCCAATTACAGGCCCTACATATTCTTCTGGAGTCACTACTTCTAACTTCATGATTGGCTCGAGTAAGACTGGTTTTGCTTGTTTCGCTGCAGCCTTAAATCCTTCTTTCGCACAAAGCTCAAATGCTATAGGCTTAGAATCTACTGGGTGAATTTTACCATCATACACTCTGACTTTCATACTGTCAATATTGTATCCAGCTAAAATACCGTTGCTCATCATTGAGTTAAAGCCTTTGATAACCGATGGCAATAATTCCTTTGGAATTGAGCCACCTGTTATTGAATTCACAAACTGTAACTTCACCTTGCCAGACTTAAAATCTTCAGACTCGATAAACTCTTCGTCGGCTGGCCCTAGTTCAAAACTCATCACTGCAAACAAACCAGATCCACCACTCTGTTTTTTCAAACGCTCTGTATGGTCAACTGTTTGCGTAAGCGCTTCCTTGTAGTTAACCATTGGCGCTCCTTGATTACACTCAACTTTAAATTCTCTTTTCAAACGATCAACAAGAATCTCTAAGTGTAACTCCCCCATCCCGCTAATAACGGTCTGGTTAGTATCTTCATTATATCTTACGATAAATGTCGGATCTTCTTCTGCTAATTTAGACAGACCTGTTCCTAATTTATCTATATCTTTTTGCGATTTTGGCTCAATAGCTACGCTGATTACAGGATCAGGAAAAGTCATGCTTTCTAATACAATTGGCTTGTCAAGAGCACATAAAGTATCACCTGTTTTTATATCTTTAAACCCTACTACCGCTGCAATGTCACCCGCTTCAACGCCAGGAATAGAATTCTGCTTATTGGCATGCATCTGGAAGATACGCGAAATCCGCTCTTTCTTTCCAGACCTTGTGTTCAATACATAAGACCCTGCATCTAATTGACCAGAATAAACACGAATGTATGCCAAGCGCCCAACAAAAGGATCTGTCGCAATCTTAAAAGCTAGTGCTGCAAAAGGCTCTTCAGTAGATGGCTTCCGCAATTCTGGCTCTTCAGTATCAGGATTGATACCTTCAATAGCTTCTATATCCGTTGGTGCAGGTAGATATGTACAAACCGCATCTAATGCTGCCTGAACACCTTTATTCTTAAAGGCAGACCCACACATCATTGGGATGATTTTCATATCTGTTACAGCGGCACGAATAGCCACTTGTAATTCTTCTACAGAAATCGAATCCGGATCATCAAAGAATTTTTCCAGAATCGCATCATTATATTCTGCAACAGACTCAATCAACAGCCCTCTATACTCTTCTACGACATCCACTAAATCTTCTGGAATTGGAATTTCTTTATAGGTCATTCCATGAGACTCATCATCCCATACAATCGCCTTCTTAGTCAACAAGTCAACAACCCCCCTAAAATCATCTTCTGCTCCAATAGGAACCTGCAAAGGGACAGGGTTGGCTCCTAGTTTTACTTTAATATCGTTTACGACACTAAAGAAGTCTGCACCAGACCTATCCATTTTGTTTACAAAACCTAGACGTGGTACTTTATATCTATCCGCCTGTCTCCAAACCGTTTCAGACTGTGGCTCCACACCAGAAACAGCACAAAACAACGCGATTACACCATCCAGTACTCTTAATGAACGCTCCACTTCGACCGTAAAATCTACGTGACCAGGAGTGTCGATTATATTAACAACATACTCTTGATCCTTCCAAGTCCAATGTGTTCTTGTTGCAGCAGAAGTAATTGTGATACCTCTTTCCTGCTCTTGCTCCATCCAGTCCATAGTGGCAGCCCCATCATGCACTTCACCGATCTTGTGACTGATACCTGTATAAAACAAGATACGCTCTGTCATCGTCGTCTTTCCTGCATCTACGTGCGCAGCAATTCCAATATTCCGTGTAAACTTAAGATTAGTCATTCCGTCTTTTAAAAAAATTAAACTTTAAAGTGAGCAAATGCTCTGTTTGATTCGGCCATTTTGTGCACATCTTCTCTTCTCTTCACTGCTGCTCCTTCTTCCTTACTTGCTGCGATTATCTCCGCTGCTAGTTTTTCTGCCATTCCTCGTCCACCACGCTTCCGCGCAAAAGTAATCAACCACTTCATTCCTACGGTTACTTTTCTTCTTGCAGGTAATTCTACTGGAATTTGAAAAGTAGCACCACCGATTCTTCTACTTCTAACTTCGACTTGTGGCATTATGTTATTCAGCGCTTTTCTCCATACTTCCAATTCATTTTCGGAAGTCTTCTCTTTTACAATATCCAATGCATCATAAAAAATCTTAAACGCCAAACTCTTTTTGCCCTCATACATCATGTTGTTGACAAAACGTGTTACCATCTGATCATTATATCTTGGATCAGGAGCGAGATACCTTACTTTTGGTTTTCTTTTTCTCATCTTCTTATCAGATTATTTTTTTGGCCGCTTTGTGCCATATTTTGAACGACTCTGTTTTCTATCATCTACACCTGCTGTATCCAATGCTCCTCTTACCACAGTGTATCTTACACCTGGTAAATCCTTTACTCTGCCACCTCTTACAAGTACTATAGAGTGCTCTTGTAGATTGTGACCTTCTCCAGGAATATAAGCTATCACTTCAATCCCATTAGTCAACTTCACCTTAGCTACCTTTCTCAATGCAGAGTTTGGTTTCTTTGGAGTAGTTGTATATACTCTTGTGCACACGCCCCGCTTCTGGGGACAGCTATCCAAAGCCCTAGACTTGCTCGCCATGACGATCTTCTTACGGCTCTTCCGAACTAACTGGTTAATTGTTGGCATAAAATTATTCTTAATCAGTGGATAAACCACCTTGTTTAAAAAGCGAATGCAAAGGTACTATTTTTTCTGCTAACATGAAACTTATTTTTTAAAAAAAATACTTTTCAGAAACTATTTTATGATAACTATCTGATAATCAATCAATTATAATACTTTTTATCATCTCCGATACAACAAGCTTTTTTCCACATTTTCATAAAAGTGAAAAATCCCGCCGAAAACAATAAATTAACGCATAAAACACCGTATTTCTACGCCCCAAAACCAACAAGTATAATGGTCACTTTGTGCAATAAAAAAGCGGAGCGACTTAGAAAAAGTCGCTCCGCTTAGACCACCAATATCAGTGGTTTATCGAATTTTAGCCCTTAATAAGACCATAAATCTTGCTCAAAATTAAAGATAGAGTTTTTGATTTTCTCCCCTTCTAACAAGGCATCTACCCCATTAGTCATATAATCCGCAATCCGCCGATCTCGCACGTTAGATTGTTTTAATATATAACTTGAGAAAAATCTCATCTCCAACAAATCTTCCCAAGTAATCGGACTCGCCTCATTACCCGCAAAGTTTGCTACTCTGTATTTTGCCAACCATTCTCGTGAATCTGGATAATAGACCCAAAACAATGCTTGTTCTCTCTGAAAATTACCATCCTCATCTAACTTGTCGATGATAGGGGCAATTCCTAAAATTCTAACGCGCATTGTGGAAGACTCCGCATCAAAGAACCACATCTCTTTCAATCTATAGCGCTTGACATTCTCTGCATCCACTTCGTTTCTAACAACAGTCATCTTCTCTTCGTAAGTGTCTGGATCTACAACATACTCCGTATCAACACTATACAACATTGATTCGACGTCTGCTCCTGAAATAGGGAACGAGAACTTATCATCTTCCACGCTATAAGCGGTCAAAGCTCCATCTTTCAAGCCATCTACCAATATGGTAAAAAATGGCTTTTCAGGATAAGCAAAAGGTAAATTCATCTTTTCCCTTACGTCCACGACTCGCCAAATTTTCTTTGACCAAAGAATATCCCCTTCTCTCATTGTTTCATAAGGAAGAATTCTCTTTTCACTCGTCAAATTACGCTCTACAACGTCGTCTAATGGCTTGTCAGGGTAGTCAAGTGTTGATGTTTCTGTTTTAACGCTTTCTGGCTCCTGAGCAAACAGCCCAGTCGTCAAAAACGCAACCACAAACAATGGCAAAATTAATTTTAGCATTTTCATTTTCTCAGTTATTTATTAATCATTGTTTAGTTACCTAAACGTGTTTTGATGCGCTCTTATTCTATTGTAAGCTATTATCTTATTTTAAAAGCGATACTCGGCAATTTTCTTCCAGCCTTGTCCCCAGGGCATTTTGCCTTTATCTTCTCAAAATAATAAATATCACCAGGTCTAGCTTTCTTCACTAAACGCAATACTTCGGGCTTGAAACGTCCCCCTCCATTACGGGCGACAACTCCATCTTCTCTTTTTCTTACGTAGGTCATTTCAAAACCCTGAATATTACATTTGGCTGCAAAGTCAAAGTTCTTCAATTTAGCTATCAAGCCTTGCTGCGCCTTAAAACTTCCATTTCCGATGGAGCCAGACTCATATTTTCCTAGCATAGCTACTGGATCAGGAATACGCTTTACACGGTAAGCAAATTTAGTTGGCTTCAAACCACCTCCTGACACTGTTATATAAGCATCATTGCTCGGTCTCGTGGCGGTCACATTAAACTTCCCAGTCCCTTTTTTAGAGATGGTAATACCAGACCCTGTCACTTTCAATTGGTTAGAAGAAACACCCGCTGCCGAGACAGAAACAGGGTTATCCACACCAATGTAGAATACATTCATCTTGTCAGCCGAAACCGCTACCGAACGTCTTCCCACTTCGTACTCGAAAGTTTTTGCGTAAGGCTTTGTTTCACCTGTCAAAGGGTTGGTAATAGAGATTTTCACATTATACTTTTTCACTCCTGTAGTAGTTGGAGATACCGTATAAGTAGCTTTCCCCCCTTTAACGGGGAGAGATCTTCCATCAACAGAAATTCTAGTACTCCCAGAATTTTGAGAGCTAAAAGCACTCAAGAAAATTTCTGCTTCGTACTTGTCTCCAGCGATGATATAACCTTTCTTTGCAGAAACAACTGGCTCAAAGGAATCAAATTTGATATCCCCTCCGCCAATTTTCTCCATAAAATAATTAAGCATCACAGATGAAGAAGCTTTTGCATCCATCTCATACTTACTAAGCATTGGAAAAATCGCTGCTACAGGCATTTGATAAAAGTTATAGTCCGCCCAGTTCTTTTTCTCTGTATTTTCAGGCATTGGCTCAATAGCTAAAGGCAACTTAGCTTCAATCTCCGCAAGAGATTCCTTATCAACTAAGGCTAACAAAGCCGCTCTTGTATCTTCAATTTTCTTCTTTAACTCCATCCCTTTAGCATTATACTCCGGTGGTTCACCGACAAAGAGCCTTGTTGGCACTTCTTTATCATCCTTGCCTTTAGGTATCGTAGGGTCTTCTTCAGAAGGGCCACCAGCCGCATCAAAAAGCTCCTGCTTCAGATCCGTAATGTAAGTCGATAAGGCACCAACTAACTCTTGAGCCTTTTCGGCTTTTGCTTGATACTCCTTATTAATAGCCTTCGGATAAGCTTCAACTTGCTTTCCTATAGCCCCCATCATCTTAGTGTTACTATTTGTAATTATCGCTGAACTCTTCACATTACCCCTATCTAGGGTAAAGAAAGCATTCATTATTTCCGCAGATACATTTAGGGCCAACATTGCTGTAAGTACTAAATACATCAAGTTAATCATTAACTGCCGCGGTTCCTTTGGTATTGACATAGGTTAATCGTTTTTAATTTGAGAGAATTATTCGATCACAACGGCTTAAGCCTGACGATTTGGATTCATCGCTGCAAGCATATTACCGTAAACACTATTCAATGAACCAAGATTTTGGTTTAATGCTTTCATTTGTTCTTTGTAGCGTTTTGCATCATCTGCAGAATCTGCTAGATTAGACATAGCTTCATTCAATTTTCCGTAGAAATTACCCATACTTTTGATTTGATCAGCAGTACCTGTAAAGTCAGCATCTTGAAGCGCCTTCAAAGAAGACATACTTTTAGACATAATTTGAAGCTCGCTAAGCATACCACCTAGTTTTTCTTCAACAACTGGTCCGTTTAGAGCCTGACCACCACCGCCGCCACCGCCAGCAGTAATCGGAGTCACATCTCCTTTGTAGTTATCCAAACCTGGGTATAATTTTTCCCAGTAATAATCTTTTTCTGGACCAATAACACCTAGGAAAAAGAAGATAAAAGCCTCTACACCCATACCCCAAGGTAAAAGTACATGTCCTAAAGGGTGGTGCATGATTTTGAAAAGGGCACCAACTAATACTACAGATGCTCCAACTCCAATAATTAAATTCTTTAGGTATTTAAACCCTTTTGAATGAAGAAAACTCATTTTTTAAATTTTTTCGGTTACAAATTAATTTCCAATGCCAAATGTACACAAAATTGGCTAATTGCCACATGTACAATAAGAAAAGTATGCTTTTTTGTACGAATATGAGCATTTTTTAGCAGAATGGGGAGCTGGACTCCCCATTTTCTCTAATTCTGCTAGCTCATACAGACAATTCGATTAAAAGTCCTTTGCCGATCTTCCTAAGAAAGACAATGCACAACGAAATCCTATGTAAGATTTAGTAGTATCTTGAAATTCCCAAGATCTAGTTCCTGTTTCTAAGAAATAACCTACATCCTTCCAAGAACCGCCACGAACGACCTTTCTCTTTTGAACTTCCGGAGCGTCTTCATCGGCAGAGAATCTAACATCAGGGTTTAGGTCATGAATAAAAGAGTAGGCATTTTCATAAAACGCTGATTCTGTCCATTCGGCCACGTTACCCGCCATATTATATAGCCCAAAGTCGTTTGGATAGTATGCATCAGCTTTTACTGTGTACAATCCACCATCTTCAGGATAATTACCTCTACCCGGCTTAAAGTTAGCCAATAGACATCCTTTTGAGTTTCTCAAGTAATAATCTCCCCACGGAAATCTCACTAAGTCATGACCTCCACGTGAAGCATATTCCCACTCATGTTCGAAAGGCAATCTAAAGTCTTCAGAATTTAAAGCACCATTCCCACCATAAGAGTTCCATAGTAATGTTCTCCAGTAAGAAAACGCTCTAGCCGTCTTCCAACTAATCCCTACAACAGGATAGTCATCAAACGCAGGATGCCAAAAATAGTTACGCGTCATTGGTTCATTATAAGAATACGCAAAATCTCTAATCCAAACCAAGGTATCAGGATAGATGTTTACTTCTTCTTTGTGTAAGAAGTCTGTTCGAGACTGGTCTGGTCTAGCATGAGCCATTCCTTTCCAATCCTTCCATTGGTATTCAAAAATCAATTGAGAAACATCCATTTCGCGCTTACCAGCAAAACGGTCATCTCCTTGATAAAACATATCCTCTAGCTCTTCAGATTCAAAATCAAGGTCTTGATCCCAATCGATATAGGTATTTCCTTGTTCATCTTCGATAAAGTGATCCATCATAGAGTGAGCAATTGAATCTTGCACCCAAGTAACAAATTGTCGGTATTCGTTATTAGTGATTTCGGTTTCATCCATATAAAACCCACTAATAGAGATCGCTTTGTTACGCGCCATCATCGTCCCGGTAATATCTTCATCACCTGCACCGATATGCAATCTACCTGAAGGCACATTAACCATACCATAAGGATTAATTCCTTTCCATGATGGACGATCCATCACTCCGACTAATTGTCCATTTCCTTTACGACCGCAAGAAGACAGCCCGATTGTTAGTACAAGACCAACGATTAAAAACTTTGTTAAATTTCTCATTTTTGACACCCTAATTTTCACATTTTAAAATTACTGGAATGTGTACGTTTTATTGATTGTAATCGCAATAAAAACATTACAAACAATAAAAGAAAAGCAAAAGTAATAAAAATTCTGCAAATCTTTCACATTCCAAACGACAATATTCGTACCAATATTTCTTTTTCAACAAGAGATTTGCATCAATTGCTTAAAAGTAACGGGGATTATAAATCACTTTTGGCAGCCGCCCGCTCCCTATTTGCTTGTTCAGCGCATAGATAATAGCGACTTCGTGACTCGAATCAAAAACCGTTCTCAAAGGCAAAATATTGTATTCATAGGAATAAAAAAGCTGAAAGTGGTCATTTAACCGTATCCCAGCGATTCCTCCTATTGATTCTTTAGATATTCCGCGTAGGCTTGCGCCAAAAGAATAAACTTCATTCCATGTCCCCAATATCATTGCTTGACCTTGGACTATTGATTTATTTGCATAAACTTGTACTCCTGATTTTATTTGGATAAAGTTTCCTAACTCAAACAAATAATCAACATGCCCAAAAACATGTCTTTCTGGCAAATAACTCAATTGATCTATCTGTATTTTTCCCGCAAGGGCATTAATTACGGATACTCCGACCCTAAAATTATGCAGATGACTATATACCCCCACATCTATGGTGTAGGTATTGCCGCCAAATGACGCTTCGCTCAACAATGCATCGCGATGATTCAGTTGACCACCCCCATATTCTCCTTCTGGTGCCCGTAATTTTGTACCATCATAATTAACCAATAACATTCCTCCTGTTGCGCCTACAGCAACAAAACTATTTTCTGCTATGGTTTTATGATAGCTATACCCCAATTTTAGACGTTGAACTTTATGAGCACCTAAAAGACTTTGCTGAAAAGACACTCCTACTCCACCAGATATTGCTCCTAGTGGCAAATCGACCATGCCATATTGGCTAGAAGGGGCTCCAGCCATACCGACCCATTGTTGCCTAACTATGCCTATTGCTTTTAGCGAACCCGAAGTGCCTATTGCGGCAGGATTGCGCACCCCATCATATAATAGCCCGAAGCTATATTGCTCTACTTGTTGTCCGTATAGAGACGGAGAAAAGAAAAGAAGAAAAACGATGAGATTTTTCAAATTTTAAGATGCGGTGTTTATAGTGAGAAATTTTTGGGGCATATTACTATGCGAAGATAGCCCAAAAATCTTTATTCTGCTTACAAAATTGACACTATGCCCCTATTTTACCAAATTTAACACTAAAAATTAATGGATAAGCCATCAAAAGCCAATCGAACATTTTGCGGAAGCTGCTTACTTATCTCTTCATGATCCCCCATAAGATGGCTCACATGAGTCAGCCAAGCCATATCAGGCTTTACCTTCTCCACAAATGCTAAAGCTTCTTCTAAGTTAAAATGGGAATGGTGTTCATCGTGATGCAAAGCATTAATGATTAAAGTTTTACATCCTTCCATCTTTTTTGTTTCGACTTCAGATATATATTTTGCATCTGTGATATAAACAAGGTCATCAAATCGGTACCCCAAAATAGGCATCGCACCGTGCATCACTTCGATTGACTGAATAGGTAGGTTTTTAATAACAAAAGTATCCTCCTTAGCTATTGGGTGCATCGCAATCCTTGGCACTCCAGGATAGCGTTTTTCTGCAAAGAAATAAGAAAAGCGATTTTTGACTTCTGTCAAAACCCTTTGAAGCCCATAGACAGGCATGTCCGTTTTTTGCATAAAGTAAAACGGGCGTATGTCATCCAACCCTATTATGTGGTCATTGTGCTCATGTGTCAAAAGAATCGCATCTAGCCTATTTACTTTTTGCGCAAGCATCTGCTGCCTAAAATCTGGCCCTGCATCAATCACTATCCGATGCACTCCATCCGATATAAGACCCGACACACGCAAACGTTTATTTTTGGGATTGGGAGATTGACAAACAGCACACTGGCAGCCAATAACCGGAATCCCCTGCGATGTCCCTGTCCCTAAAAACGTAAATTCACGCTTCATCATCCAAAGATTTTTGGGCTACTTTTAGGAGATAAAACATATCTAAGGCTTCTTCAGACAATATACTTTCATCAACTTCTATATTTGAAAGAATTTCGGAAAGTGCGTTGATTCGTGCTTCCGCATCGAAAAATCGGTTGATTACAGCAATTTTTCGGTGCTCCACAATGGCATATCCAGACACAAAGCTTCCTTTTTCGTAGCGGATGGTATATCCAAGCTCTTTGAGTAAGCTTTCTACCTTTTTTAATGTTCCTTTTGTGTATCTCATGCCAAATAAATTTTAGACTTCATCATCATTTTCTAAGCTTTGTTGCTCTTGCCAACGTTGAAGTTTTGTTTTTTCAAAGATGTCTCTTGCGAGAAAATAGGTTTTGGGCTTGTCGTCCACAACAATTTTCTTTTTTTCTTCTTCTTCTATCTCGTCTTTATAGTAATAAGCTGCAAAAATACCTGCAATAGCACCAATAATATGGCTTTCGTAGGATATTTTTTCTTTTGGCAGAAGCCCATAAAACATCCCGCTATATAACGTTAGCACCACCAAAGAAATCGCTATGGAGCGCACATTGCGCCTAAAAATACCTATCCAAAAAAGCAAAGCGACCATACCATAAATGATACCGCTCGCCCCAATATGAAAGGCATTTTTGCCAAAAAGCCACACCCCAATACCCGTCATCACATAAATAAGGAAGAAGCTTTTTAAGGCTATCTTGCGATAAAAGTAAAACAAAAAGAAGCCTAATCCTATAAATGACAGGCTATTACCTATCAAATGCCCCCAATCTCCATGAATCAAAGGACTCGTAAAAATACCCGAAATCCTAGGCACCGACAAGGGTTTTAAGCCAAAATACATCCCTAACTCGACATCTCCTATCTCCTTAACAAGATGAATGATCCAGATAAGGATTAAAAATGATATCGGAAAAGATAATCTCTTCCAGTCTGTTTTTGGCGTTTTCACTCTAACATGTAGGTTTGATTTTTAGTAAAAACAAAATGCGTTCGTTTTAGTTCTAAGACAACTAACTTAAGGCTCGGTAGTTAGAAACGACCGTATTTGTTGGGATTATCAGATTTTAGCAAAAAACAGCTTAATAAAGTTTGTCCATACTTACCATTTTGGATTGGAGGTATTTTTACAGAAATAGCCAATTTCTTGCCCCCTTGGCCTTTAACCCTTTACCTTTTGCCAGTGCCCCGAAAATTAAGCATACCTGTCCTAATATCATTAAACTTCAGTACCGAAACTTAAATCAACTAAGACAACAAATCTACAATATCTAAAAGTAAAGGATTTAGCTTCTGCTTATCTTTGATTGCTTTCTCAAAAGGAGTATAAACAATATCTTTACATTTTTTGCCGACAAGGACACCGCTTACTCCATCTTTTAATGCTTTGATAGCTTCCATGCCTAAGCGACTAGCCAACATGCGATCCATACAAGTTGGGCTGCCCCCCCTTTGGATGTGTCCCAGTACGGAGACTCTGATTTCGTATTGTTCAAATCCTTTTTCTTTTACCTGGCGTGCAATTTCAAAAGCACCACCAGCATCATCCCCTTCTGCCACAATAACCAATGCAGAGTTCTTGCGCCGTAATGAATTTTTGCGCAAGCGATGCACCAATTCATTAATATCAGTCTTACTCTCCGGTATCAAGACGGCTTCTGCCCCAGTGGCTATCCCTACACGCAGAGCAATAAAGCCCGCATCTCGCCCCATTACTTCCACAAAAAACAACCGGTCAAACGAGTTGGCGGTGTCTTTTATCTTATCAATGGCATTCATCGCTGTATTAATCGCGGTATCATAACCAATCGTATAATCCGTACCGACCAAGTCATTATCAATCGTACCTGGAAGACCAACAAACCGAATATCTGGGTACTCCTTGATAAATACTTTTGCTCCGGTAAGAGTCCCATCTCCGCCAATTCCAACTAACCCTTCAATGCCATTTTTTTTGAGCATTTCGTAGGCTTTTTTACGCCCTTCTGGCGTCCTAAAGGCATCACTTCGCGCCGACCTTAAAATCGTACCACCTAACTGCAAGATATTACTAACAGAATGCGCATCCATCTCAAAAATATCTCCTTCGACCATGCCTTTGTAACCACGAGAGATGCCATAAGGCGTCATTCCTAAATTTATGGCCGTTCTGACGACTGAGCGAATAGCCGCATTCATGCCTGGAGAGTCTCCTCCTGATGTAAAAACACCAATCTTCTTCATCTTTCTTCTCTTTTATTTTTTGTTAAATGCTCACAAGAAACGTCTATAAATCGTCTTGACAAAAATCTTTGCTGTTTTTGCTCTATTCTTAGCCATCCAATTATATTTATCAACGACTTTATTACTCAGGTATACCTTTGCATCATCAAAGCTGCCCAAGCGATTCAGCTCCTTGATGGTTTCCTTGAAGGCACCGGCATCTCCATCAAACAACTTACTGATTGTCAATAACTTATCGTTTATAGCAAAGGCTTTACTCAAATCAGAAATAGGCTGATCTCTTAGTTTCTCAGATAAATCCGTCGCCTTCTTCAGCGCAAAAAGAGACTCGTGATCCGGGTGTACCGTTTTTACGGCAGGAGGAGCAAAAACGACTGGTTTTTCGACCTTTGGCGGTTTTTCGACCTTTGGCGGTTCGGTGACCACTGGAGCCGGCGGTACAATTGGCTCAGGCTCTGGTTCTGGTACAGGCGCTGTTTTAACTTCAACCTTAGGTGTTGGAGGCGTTATTTCTTTTATGGGCTTTTTGGTGACTGGTACTGCTTTGGTTATATTCTGTCCTCCTTTTTGTGGTTTTGTCAAAGGCTTGGGCGCAGAAGGCTCATCAAATAGGAACAATTCATACAAAGAGCTTATATACCCCAACATCAAATCTTTTTCGATATTGGATATTTTGGCTGCATTTAGCTCTAGCCCATCCAACAAATATTGAATTTTGCGAATAAGCAATTGACCTTGTTTAACATCTATTGGCATCTTAGTTGTATTTTGGTTATTTGATTTTTATCAAAACGACTTCCAAGAAGTAAAGGTATAAAAATGTTTAATATTTTTCTATACTTTAGCGTGTATTTAATTCAAAGGGGTACCTTCGGCGTTCAACTTGTCCTTCGGACGTTCAACTTGTCCTTCGGACGTTCAATTTGTCCTTCGGACGTTCAATTTGTCCTTCGGACGTTCAATTTGTCCTTCGGACGTTCAATTTGCCTTCGGCGTTCAATTAGGCTTCGCCTGTTCACTTTAAGTTTTGGTGCTTAGGCTTAACGGGTACGGTACTGCATGGTCAAACTTTTAATGGGTGGATTACTTTTGGAAACTTTTTAACATTTGCCTTTTATCTTCCCCGTGGCGATACTGGCTGCGCTCTATTAGAGCCAATTCCTGAATTGGCTCTAATAGCTTGCAAATGAATTTGCAAGGCCAATCCTACTCTTCTTAGAAGTGGTAATGAAATGGAATAGTGAATTTTGCTTAGATTTCGCCCTGTTTTGCCTTTCTCCTTGCCCGTGATCCGACTCAAAGCAATATCAAATAAATATTTTATTTTTCATTTTCTACTTTCTAAATAATTCCATATCAATTTCGATATGGCCATCGTAGACTGAATCAATGGTAAAAATTCTAGTTGTGTCACTTAAAAACCAGTGTTGATAATCAATTTCATTTTTTAATACCCAAAAACTATGTAAGTCTTCTGAACTAGGTTTTCCACCATCAGTCAAGCGCCGATAAACCATTTTTTCTGGATTATACTGGTATATCCATTCCAGTTTATCATCACCTTCATCATTATAAAAATTAGGAAGTAGCCCTGTTCCATCTTCAAAAAATTGATAGTCTAAATCACCATACCATACTTTTTGAATAAGAGAATCATTCGAGTAATATTTATAAACTGATCGAACTGCCCATTTCCCAACAATTTGCTGCTTTCTTATCTCAAAATCTGTTAACGTACAGCCTACATCATCCTTTTGCTTACAAGCTAAGAATAAAATAAAAACAACCATTAAAAAACAAATACTTTTCTTCTTCATTTTACCTTCGTGTTAATTCCCAAGTTGTAATTCTAGTCTCATCTTTTATTACATTTGGATCTGTTCCAGGTTGAAACCCTGACTGCTTGGTTTCTACCCACTTATGAAAATCCGGCTCATTCACAACTACATCAAAAATATAATCATTCGGATCTAAATAGCCCATTGCATCTATTGCAATTTTATCTGGAAAAAACTGATAGTCCCAACTAATAGTTTCAACACCATTAAAAAAAACAGATTCATATTCTCCTTTTCCACCTTCAAATATTTTAATCCAATATAAGCTATCAATTTTTTCATACTTCCAATACAATGTATCCTCTCTCCATAATTCTAGGGTAAACAAGACTTTCCAGTCCCCATATAAATTTTGAATTTTCAATTGATCTATTGCCTTGATGTCACATACAACATCCTCCTTGCCCTTACAGGACACGAAAAATAGAAAGAAAATCCCGAATAATGTCCAGCTAAATCTATTCATTTGCAAGTACTTTAGTATTGACTGAAAGTGCAAGGAGTAGTATGATTGCTATGTATTTGATTTTATTTTTCATTGTTAATGTTTTTTTGATTTACGACAATCTTCTATCCACTTTTCTCTTTCTATTATAAATTCTCTACAATCCTTAATGTAAGTGT
>CAMZKG010000282.1 GCA_947311105.1 uncultured Saprospiraceae bacterium | reverse complement strand
CATCACTAAAAGAAAACAAGTAGATATGCCTTTATTGGAATAAATCATATATGAAAATTTTCATACCGAGAATAGCTGGATATTTTGGATGTAGATGAAGATTTTATCGATAAGATACGCAAGGAATTAAAAAACTCATCGGTTTGAGAAACCTTGGCAAGCCAAAGTATTAAAGTTAAAAATACGAAGCAAGTAGATTAAAACAGGGGTTTCTTAAACCTTGCTCACCAGCCCAAAGTCAATGTTAAAAATAGGAGCCCACAGAATAAATTTTGTGGAATCTCTGAACAAAAATGCCCTTTATGCGCCTGTTTTTGCTATTTTTTTATCACGTACCTAAACGGGCTTATTTTTTATTTTTAATTGTTTTTGACTGTCTATTTATACCAAATTCAAAGCTAATAGAGACATTCGGAGTAAACGGTAATCCCTTTCGCTCTTTAACAACCAATGTCGGAGCGGCTAGTCCCATTTGGGCTTTTTCGGAAACCAACAAGCTATAGCGCCGCTTCAAAATATTTTTTTGATTGAAGATATTTAGAGCAGAAATATTTATAATTCCTTTGCCCCACTTAAAATGATAATCATACATTATTGCCAGATCAATGCGACTATATTTTGGCAATAAATCTGCATTATACTCTCCATAGTCTAATTGGTATTCATATTGAGAAGGACTAATGGTATCCGTTAATATTTGTTGAACCCTAGTGTAAGGCAAACCCGATTTTAACTTCCAATTAATTGTGGCAGAAAGATTTTTATATTTTAAGCCTTGCAATAAACTCAATTGCCTTTTCTGATAGTAGGGTGCAGGAATTTCCTTTTGTGGCCACGGAAATTGATAAGCTGCGCTACCCTTTGAAAAACTCACAATAGTAAAAGCTTTTTTGCCCCACCTTTGGACACTGAGTTCGACACCCTGCGCATGAAGCGAGCCGATAGAATTTGGTGTAACTACATCAAATTCAATTACTTGCGCAGGTATCCCATCTACGAGTTTATCATATACATCTAAGCTAGCTTGCCAAAGACCTTTCCGAAAGGAAGTACCAAAAGAAAACTGAGAACTTTTCTGCAGTGAAAAAAGACTACTATTCACCCCCGTTGTTTCTTTTGCTAAGACCCACATAACGTCGTCACCTAAAAGATTTTCGGGCTCTAATAATTGATTCATCGTTTGATAATATACACCACCACTCAACTTTATTTTTAGAAAAGAAGAAGGATTAGAAGTCACGGTAAAACGTGGTTCAAAAAATAATTGTTGCTCTAACAAATCATAAGTAGAAAGTCGATTACCAATAAAAATATGAAACATATCACTTAAATCATGTCGATAATCTAAAAACAAGCTATTTGTACGTCCAGTACTTTCGTCAAAAAAGGTCTGCGACATCATATGATTAAGGTACTTATTATCATTAAATACATTAATATTTCGGCGTTGCCAGCCAAAATTCATCTTAATATCATTCTTTTGCCATTGGTTATTTAGATAGAAAGAATGATCATCAAGTTGATTTTTTTTTCGATTAAAGACACGCAAAGAATCATCTTGCGCATTATTAAAAAAATGATACCCCCTATCGAACCCTGAATAAGAATATTTAATAGCCGTGTAAAAATTGGGTTGCCAGTTGTGTTGCCACGACATATTATAGCCGACATTGGAGATGCCCAAAGAGTCTTTTTCCGTATAGCAATTAGTGTTAGGGCATGAAGCAAAGCCATAACTCAGCTTATCCCCCATTTTTAATGCCGTCAACTCCAATCTATCATTATCAGAAGGTTTCCATATCGCTTTCGCAAAAAAGTCATAGAAATCATTCTGGGGCGTCCCCAAAAGAATCTCATTAAGTGAATCAAGGTCGGCTTTATGTTGGTTTTCTTCTACCCTAGTTCCTTGAAAAATTTGATCATATAGAATTCTATTTAGGATACTACGTTCAAGGATAGATTTCCGAAAGGAAACCATTAAAGCTGCCTTTTTATTGATGATAGGCATTTCAGCAGAGAGACCGAAACTCAACAACCCTAATTTGGCTTTCAGGTTAATGGTGCTAGGTATTTGTGTTTTGCCCTGAATACTAATGATACTAGACACGCGTCCACCATTTTCTGAGCTAAAACTCCCCTTATTAAATCGGACACTCCCTACTGCAGCCTCATTGAAGGAAGAGAGCTTGCCGAACAAATGCCCATAATGATAAAGCGGAATATTATCATACATGACCAAATTCTGTCCTGACGAGCCACCCCGTACATTTAAGGATGTCGCTGATTCATCGGCGCTCCCCACCCCGGGTATTTGCTGTAAAGTACCAAATACATCCTTAGGGTTAAGCCCTCCTGTCCCAGTCATTCGATCAGGTCTAATGAGCACTACATCAGGCTCCATTTCGGAAAGCTTAATGCCCGCCAATCGGTTAAAATCTTCTCGCACAATTACTTCTGCAATTTGCATATTCTTTTGTTGGAGAAAAATAACTTTGCAAGGTTGGTCTAAAAAGAAAGATAACTTTAACGTTTTGGGTTCATATCCAATAAAACTTACATTCAAATCATCGGACTCTACAAAAGGACCTTCTAAGGAAAAATAGCCTAAAGAATCGGCATTTTTACCAATGCCCGTATTTTCGACAGAAACTGCCACATGCCCAAGCGGCAAGCCTACTTTGGCATCAATGACTTGGCCACAAATTTTTTGCTTATATTTATCAAAGAAATCAGGCGCTACCTGCTTGATAATCACATCATTACCCAATCGATCAAAACCTAGATTAGAGCCCCTAAATAAAGCAACCAAATCTTTTTCTAAGCTCCTATTAGAATATTCAAAATATTTAATCTTTTTTCCTTTTATCAATTGGACATCATAAGAAAAAGAGACATGATAAGACTTTTCGAGCGTCTCCAACAAGCGCACTAAGGAAATATTTCTAACGAAGTTTTTTTGCGCAAGCAGAGGACTATGGGCAAAGAGCATCACAAAAATAAAAAACCCTATTTTTTGTCTTCCAAACAGCCCTAACTGATTGAGTCTTTGATTATTTGGAAGAAATTTTAATCCGGTTTTTGTCATCTGTTTTTTGGTAACGCAGATTCATGGCTCCACATAATTGTTGCAACGCCTTATCTAAGTTATTATTGGGCAATACTCCTGTAAATTGACGAGTCAAATCTACATCCTTCAATTGAATCTCTAAGATATACTGTCTTTGCATCTCATCAAAGACTTCTTGCAAAGAATTTTCAAAAAACTTGGTTTCTCCATCAAACCAGGCTGGTTTATGCGCGTTTATGACCAAGTCTTTGGCCACTTTATCGGTAATCTTCACTCCTTGCCCTTTAGTGATAACTTTTGTCTGTTGCTTGTCCGAAACTCGCACTTTTCCTTCAAAACACTTTACCTGAAAAGTATTACGGCGGTCATAGACATCAAACTGCGTGCCTAAAACCTGCGTTTCTCCATGAGTGGATTTTACGGTAAATTTTTCGCCTTTTTGGACTTTGAAGTAAGCTTCGCCATTTAGGTGGACAATTCTCTTCCGTTTCCAAGTCCATTTAGAATAGCTCAAAGTAGAACTAGCATTCAACTTTACTTCAGAGCCATCGGGCAGGGTGACCAAGGCGGTTTGCCCTGCGCTAGCCGAAAAGCTTTTCTCCAAAAAATAAGCAGAGTACCAAAAACCTACTCCAACAATCAAGGCAATAGCGGCTGCAATGCGCATGATTGTTGGAAATAGGGTTCTATGGTTAGTTTTGATAGTTTGGGGTGCCTGAACTGTTTTTGGCGCAAGCTCTGCCCATGCACGCTCCATATCCATAGGAGGTAATGCCATATTATCGAAGACATCTAGTGTGTCTTTGAGCTCCTGGATTCCATCCATTTCAGCTAATAAATCAGCTTCGGCCGGGGTAATATCCCCTTCTAACCAGCGAGCGAGTAGTGTTTCGTGTGTATTCTTGTGTTTCATAGACATAATAGATACGTAATGTTACTTTTTTTCCCTACCACTAAGTAGTTATAATTTTCTGCCAAGCTGTTTTTTTATGATGATCAAAGCCTTATGCATTCTTTTTTCAACTGCTTTGACGGATACATTGAGCCTTTCGGCAATTTCGGCATATTTCATTTTTTCTATACGGCTCATCATAAAGACCGTTCGACTGGCTTCGGGAATACTCGCTAAAACGGACTCCAAATAGACTTTAAACTCTTTTTCTTCTAATTCAAATTGTGGTGTAATATGATCTACCAAGCTACGTTTTTCGGCCCGATAATTCATTTTAACTTTTTGGTGTCTAAAGTGATCGATGACCTTATTGCCTGCAATCTTATATAAAAAGCTTTTTACCGTAAGGGGATTGGCATTTTCACATTTTTGCCATAAGGTCACAAATGAATCTTGCATAATATCTTCTGCCAAAGCAAGGTCTCCACACTTAGAATAGATGAAGTTTCTAATAGACTCTCCGTACTTTATGAATACCGCTTTGAAAGCAGCATCTTGGCAAAGATTTTCGAAGTCAACATTTTTCATAAAGTTTCAGCTTGGGACAAAGATACATCAATATTGAATTGATAAGGCATGATAACGCAAAAAATAAATCTATATTTCTTTTCTTCACTCCTTCATCCAATAATTTATCCTGCAAAAATAAAATTACTAAAAATCTAATTGTAAGTAGGGGATTTTCAGACACTAACGTATTAGGATTATTGGATTATAATAATAGAAAGACCCAGTCACAATGCTATGTAACACTGGTAACTAGGCCATCCCAAAATGGTTTACGACCTATAGAGTTGGCTAAAGAGAAGGAGATATGAATAGGTGTTGGGAATTTATTAGTGGAGATTTATCTTCATTAATTTAACTATTTCTCTTTTTTTTTGGTCAATTCTTTTTTTTGGGTAGGGTATTTTTTTAGTAGTGCGTATTACGGGCATAATTGGATGGACGGGATTCAAAAAATAAATCTACCTGCTCGACAGGATGCCATAGAAAAGATGTAGTGCCCTCCAACAATGTGAGATAAGGGGTTACTGATTTAAGGGAATCAGTGCCCCTTATTATTAGTTAGTCCATTTTGCAGCTTGACAAAAATGGGCGTAAACAACTGGGCAAACCAGCCTGCTTATTGCTTTTTTTTGTAATATCCATTACTTTTGCTATTGCACAAAGGAATTTATTACAATTCCAACACTTACATACATTATTGAAACCCACCGATTTATATCGCATAAATCGAAAAATCTGTACACTATGAAACTTATCAAGCATCTTAGCTTGTATGCTATTTTATTATGCCTACCTGGTTTTCTTTCTGCCCAAGTACATTATACCGCTAATTCCCATACCACCCAATATCCATTTTCTTTTGGATTTGGAGCTAATTTGGGGGTTTATTCAGGATGGTCAGACGAAGATTTGGCAGCGCTTATCGCAGGGGACCCTGCAAAAAATATTGAAGGTGCCAGCGGCAATACCGTTAGACCTACCCTTCCGGAAAATTTCTTAGAACAATGGGGCTATGATATCCGAAAAGATGCTTTTAATTACTACCGTGACATCGGCATGCAAGGAGTCGTTGCTTTTGTTGGATTTCCTTCGGATGCACATCGTGAAACTACAGAGCATTGTCCTGGAGTACGCTCTAATATGTTCAAGAATATGTACACCCCCATCTGGGACAATGGCGAAAACGGAACCCCCGTCAACGATACCAATTACTATGCACTTTATCTCTATAAAACCATCCAAATGTATGGGGATAATGTCGATATTTGGGAGATTTCTAATGAGCCTGATTTGACTGGCTCACCTTCTTCCTATCAAGGCCCGGAAATTCTTGATAGCTGGTGGAATAGAGACCCGACCCCTTGCGAATTAGCGATTAAAGCGCCTATTCAGTACTATATCCGCATGTTGCGCATCAGCTACGAAGTGATCAAGTCAGAACAACCCGATGACTTTATTGCTTTAGGTGGGGTTGGTTTTCCTAGTTTTGTGGATGCGCTCTTGCGAAATACCGACAACCCAGACCAAGGGTCGGTCACTAATGAATTTCCGCTAAAAGGTGGTGCCTATTTTGATATTTGCAGCTTTCATACTTACCCACATATTGATGGTTCTACTCGAGAATGGTCTAATTCTGCCAACGGTTTTGTTTATTTTAGGCATAGTGACCGAACGGTGGATAATGGCTACATCAAATCATTTATGGCGCATAAAAAAGTACTTGAAGACCACGGATATACAGGCAATCCATTTCCTAAGAAGCATTTTATTGTGACAGAGACCAATATCCCTAGCAAGCAGTTTGGCGAATATATAGGCTCCGTTGAAGCCCAACGGAATTACACCATGAAAGTCCTGCTTAAATCTATGCAATACGGAATCCAGCAAGTTCACTTTTTTACCATCGCCGAAGAAGGTCAATATTTTACTCAGGAGTTTAGCCACATGGGTTTATACAAAAAACTAGGTGCCAATATCCAAGCCCCCATGAATTACACCGAACAAGGAGTCGCATTTAAAACTACCGCTCTTTTGACGAAAGGCTATGTCTTTGACCCCGAAAAAACGGCAGCGCTCAATTTGCCCTTAGATATTGATGGGCTTGCGCTAAAAAATACCCAAGGCAAGTATATTTATGCGCTTTGGGCAAAAACCTTTAAAGACCGCAACGAATCCGTCAATGCCACCTACGAAATCCCTACGGTGGACGACAATAATGTCATGGAAATCTATGATTGGGACTACTCCATTACGGGAGAAAAAGACGCTGTGCCTGGTAAGATTCTTCATCTAACGGGCACTCCCCGTTTTTTCAAACCCATCGGTCAAGCAAAGCTGGCTTTTGAGATACGCCCTATCATTGGTCCAAACCCCGCAAATATCGACTTTCAAGTGGATTACACCCTATTTGATGATGCGGATGTTCAAATTGACTTGTATGATATTTTGGGTGCCCATATTCTTTCGGTTCTTCCCAAAACATACCAGCTTCCTGGCAATTATTCGACCACTATCACCACGGAGTTTTTTCCTACTGGAATCTATACCCTTCGGATTAAGGCTCGCCGACAGACTATTGTGAAGAAGATTATGGTGCAGCATTTTTGAGACACTCGCTTTGCTCTCTGGTTGAGTCACTCGCTTCGCTCGTTGGTTGAGTCACTCGCTTCGCTCGTTGGTTGAGTCACTCGCTTCGCTCGTTGGTTGAGTCACTCGCTTCGCTCGTTG
>CAMZKG010000281.1 GCA_947311105.1 uncultured Saprospiraceae bacterium | reverse complement strand
TTTTGGTTTGGAGCGTTTTTTTTGGTCTTTGGTGGGCTCGCTACGCTCGCTTTTGGTCTTTGGTGCGGGCTGCGCCCTTTTGGTCTTTGGTGGTTCCTAGAAAAACCAATCCAAGGCATGATAAAGACGACCAGTATAATCTTGCGAATCAGCGACAATAACTAAAATTCGATCTCTATTTCGGTCAAAAGCAGCGACTACGGTGAAGCCATTGACCGCACCTTTGAGCAGCGCAATTTCGTGTTTTCTGGTTTTTAGGACATGGAAACCGTAGGAAGAGTAGATTTTTCTTTGCATTTTTGTGGAAAAAATGGGGTAGTTTTTAACTATTTGTTTGGTGGATTTGATGGTTTGAAATAGGGCACTAGGGGTCATGGCTAGGCCTTTGGCAGCATCAAATTGGTAATAGGTTTTAGGGGTAATTGGGTGGCCTTCTTTGTGCCCTGTATTCCATTTTTCGTTGAGTGGTGTGCGTTTTTTGTCTAATTGTTCAAGAATGTATTGGATTAAAGCATAATTGACCAAGGAATACCGATATTTTCCTGTTTTTTGCGCAAGCGGATAGTCCTTGACAAAAGCCAGTAGCGCAGTATCCGTATAATACCGATAAGGGTCATTTTTGTCTTTTTCATATTGACCAAAGTTGGTGGGTAGTTTGGGGAGACCTGATTGGTGTGTCAATAGGGATTCTAAGGAGATAGGGGTAGGATTATGGTAGCCTTGCGGCAAAAAAAGGTTGATGTCTTGGGAGAGTTGGAGCTTGTTTTGCGAAACTAATTGCATGATGGTTTGCGCCGCCAAAAATTGGGATGCATCTCCTAGTGCTATTAAATAATCTGGATGGAGCGTAATGGAATCTGCTGGATGAAAGTCTAAATTTATCTGCCCTTCGGTGCCGTCATGTGCGTAGAAAACCAATAGATTGGGTACCTTGCGAACATCAATGCCGCTATCCTTGTAAATGGAACGAATGATTTTCTTTTCTAAGCGTGTGTAAGCTTGCGCAAAAATATTTTTTCCGAAAGGAAAGAGTACTAGAAATAAGAAAAATAGCTTTTTATGAAAATGCATCCCGTTTGTCTGATTTACTCAATAACAAACGGGATGCGTGCAAGATTATTGGATTAATGCTGCTTAACTTTCCCAAGCCCACTTGATGACAGGGACGTTATTTGCGCATCACCATAGTAGTGTAGCGAGCCAATGCCCGAGTGGTCAATTGCTAATTCCATATCGGCATGTATTTGCACATTGCCTACGCTTGAATTGTCAATGCTCAAATACTGCGCAATTAAATCGGATGCATCTAAATCGCCTACAATAGAGTTTTCTATATCTACTTTTTGTGCCTGACCGGAGATCGTGATATTTCCTACGGCGCTCAAGTCCATGTCGAGTGTTTTGACATTTAGATTCAAAGTGGTATTGCCAACGGAAGCGTTATCAAAAACCAAAGACTCTAAGTTAAGCATACCGTCAGAATGGAGATTGCCGACCATGCTGCTTTCAATTTCTTGTAGGTCGGTAAAGGTGACCACGATATTAATCTTCTTGTGCTTTTTTAGGTTGAATTTCTTCTTGAAATGAATGTCTAAGGTGCCCCTTTTTTCATCTATAATGATGTATTGAAGTATATTAGGCTGAGCTTCTACGGATACTTTGTTGATGTTGCCTTGCTTAAGACTTACGTCGAAAACCCCTGATAAAATTAGTTTGTCAAAGGACTGAACGGTGTGGTTTTTGATGATTCTTGCGCCTTTGCCTGATATTCTCTGGGCTTGAATGCTAGAGAAGGCAAATAGTGACAAAAATAAGATGGATGCTTGGAGTGCTTTCATGAGTTTTTTGTTTTAAGGATGTTAGTTTTGTTAAAAGGTTGCTTGTTTGGTTCTGCTTGGTTAAAAATATGGGCAAAGAGATGCGCAGAAATAGTACAAAAATAATCCTGTTATAAAAAAATAATCCTATCTTTACCCTACAACAATATCGAACCTAAATGCCCATCAAACAGCACAAGGCAACACGTTACAAAAATGGATTAATTTCTGTACAAAATGAAGCGCTACTCGAAGAGCAAGCCTTGGAGTTGCATATTGATAATCAACCCTTTACGATCACTATGCGCACACCTGGTAAGGATGTGGAATTGGCTGTAGGGCTTTTGCTGACAGAAGGGATTATTTTGCCGCAAGGCCCCATACCAAAAGTCGAAATTACATCCAATGCCCAATCAACCACCATCAATTTGATTTTTCCGCAAGGATATAAAGCAAAAATTGGAAAAAGATCGATGATTTCGGTGTCTTCCTGTGGTGTTTGTGGAAAGCAGGACTTGGATGATATTGGACTAAAAACGCATAAAGTCACCAAATCGGGGCAGTTTTTCTTCGGAGATGTCCAAAATTGGTTTGACGAAATGAGTACTCAACAAACCGATTTTATCCAAACAGGTGGGGCGCATGCTGCAGCAGCTTTTAGCGCAAGCGGTAAATTGCTGAGCATTATGGAAGATATTGGACGCCATAATGCAGTGGATAAAGTTATCGGTGACTTATTGCTCAAAGACAAATTAGACCAAGCCTTTGCACTGACGGTGAGTGGACGTGTTTCTTTTGAGATTGTGTCCAAGGCTTCTTTGGCTAATTTTGCTGTTTTGGCGGCAGTATCCGCGGTGTCGAGTATGGCGGCAGAATGTGCCGAAAAAAATAATCTGACGCTTTTGGGTTTTTGCCGTGGTGACAAAGCCACTTGCTATGCCACGTCTAACCGAATGCAAAATCTTCCCAACACGCTTACCATCTAAACCCAAAAAATGTCAAAAAATATAACGAACCTTTCTGGCCGAAAAGGAATTCAAGAGAATCTCTTCGATAAGATGGGACAGTTGGCCAAGGAAACAGGAGCTCCGTCAAAAGAAGAACTTGCCAAATTGGCGGATGAATTTCTCCTTGGCAAGGCAACAACGTACGCTACAACTACTTTCTACGACTTTCTAAAACCCGAAAACAAAGGTAAAAAAGCGTATGTCTGTAATGGCTCTGCCTGCCAAAATGCCCGTACGCAAGATAAAGTCAAAAGTGCTTTGAATAAACATTTTTCGGAAGACGATATCGGGCACATTACTTGCCTTGGGCGTTGCCACGAAAATGCCGCTTTTCAATTAAATGGGCACAATCACTCTAACCTTTCGGAAACAGAAATAGACCAGCTCATCTCCGGAAATCTATCGCCAAAAGCAGATGATTATCACGTGCAAGCTATTGGAGCGGGTATTTTGACAAGTGGGCTTGTTGGGGGATTGGAGCAGTTTGCAGAGAAATGGGTGCATTGGCACATGCTTGGTGCCGAGCCTGACAAAGTACTTACTGAAATTAAAGCATCTCAACTCCGTGGTCGTGGGGGCGCAGGATTTCCGATAGGCATCAAATTAGCAGGCTTGGCGGCGGAAGAGAGTGATACCAAATTTATCATTTGCAATGCGGATGAAGGAGACCCTGGGGCTTATTCTGATAGATATTTGTTAGAGCAGCAACCTTATTCCGTCTTGTTTGGGATGATGATTGCAGGTTTGGCGAGTGGTGCGGAGTGGGGGATTTTGTACATACGTGCAGAATACCCGGAAGCGGTGACGATTATTGAAAATGCAATCGAGACCTTGCGGCAAAAGCAATTAATTGGGCGCAATCGGATCACCCCCAATTTCAAATTTGAGTTTAAGGTAATCAAGGCGCAGGGCGCATATATTTGTGGCGAAGAAACGGCCCTGATTAATTCGATCGAAGGACAACGCCCCGAAGTAAGGACACGCCCACCATATCCCACCCAACAAGGATTGTTTGGAAAACCAACAGCTGTCAATAATGTAGAGACTTTAGCGGCTTTACCCAGTTTGTTTTTGGATGGGGCTGCTTTCGCAAAAATAGGCACTACATCATCTACGGGAACTAAACTGATTTCTTTAGATAGTTTCTTTAATCGTCCTGGCATTTATGAAGTGGATATGGGCACTCCTTTGCTCCAGGTGGTCGATGAGTTGGGGAAAGGGTTCAAAGAAAAAATAAAGGGTTTACATATTGGTGGGCCTTTAGGGGGTATTGTGCCGATGGATAAAATAAAAGACTTGACGATAGACTTTGAGTCTTTCAAAGCCAATGGGTTTTTATTGGGGCATGCGTCGATTGTGTGTATTCCGGAGACCAAGCCCATGATGGAATATTTGGAAGAACTTATGCAATTTGCTGCCTATGAAAGTTGTGGAAAGTGTTTTCCCTGCCGATTGGGTACTCAACGTGCCTATGAGTTGATACAAAAAGCAAATCACTCTAACTATTTGATAGACAGGGTATTATTTGATGATTTGTTGTTTACTTTGGAGACAGGGTCTTTGTGCGCGCATGGTGGTGGTATTCCTTTGCCTGTGCGCAATGCTTTGGCGTTTTATGGTGCGGAGCTGGATGAATGTTTTTTGAGTTTAGAGAGTTGAAGAAGTTGAGAGAGTTGAGTCGCTTGTCCTTCGTACTTTGCTGGTTTAGAGAGTTGAAGAAGTTGAGAGAGTTGAGTCGCTTGTCCTTCGGACTTTGCTGGTTGA